>NZ_JARVRY010000023.1:0-221482 GCF_030209485.1 Novosphingobium sp. fls2-241-R2A-195 | reverse complement strand
GGCTGCACCGTGAGTTACCCGGCCGCTCGCCAGAGCTTCACGGAAAACAAAACCCTGCGTCCCAGCTTGGACGCTCCCGACGCCGACCAGATGTTACCGGTCTTCGCGTTGACTTCCCCGGCGTAATGGCCCGCACTTGCCAGCGGGTACTTCCGCACATCCTCGTCATTGCGAGCCTAGCGAAGCAATCCAGGGCGGTTGATGCCGCCCTGGATTGCTTCGCTACGCTCGCAATGACGAACGGTGGATGCCAGTTCCTCCCCGGAACGGGGAAGAATGGGCCGAAGACGAAAACGGCCCGCTAGCGACTCGGCGGCGCTAGCGGACCGTTTTCAACCGGCGATCCCTCGAAGGGGCCGGATCGGCTTATTGCGCCGCCGCTTCGGAGGCTTCCGGTGCGGCTTCACCCGCCGCAGGCGCTGCCGCGGCGTCGGCTGCCGGAGCCACGTCTGCGGCAGGCAGCGGCAGGTTCGAGCCCTGCGAATTCAGATAGGCGATGACGTTGGCGCGGTCTTCCGGCTTGGACAGACCGGCGAAGGTCATCTTCGTGCCGGGCGCGAAGGCCTTGGGGCTCTTGAGCCAGTCGTTCAGGCTGTCGAAGCTCCAATTGCCGCCCTTGCTCTTGAGCGCATCGGAGAACGCGAAGCCGCCGACGCCCTGGCCGATCGCCTCGCCCACCACGCCGTGGAGGTTCGGGCCGATGCCGTTGGCGCCGCCTGCATTGATCGTGTGGCACGAGGTGCACTTGGCGAAAGTCGCCTCGCCCTTGGCCACGTCGGCGGCGGCGAGGAGCGTCGCGATCGGCGGATCGCCGCCGCCCGCGCCTTCCTCGGCCACGCCTTCGACGGCATAGCCCGCAGTCTCCGGCGCGTGATGCTTGTCAGCCTGAAAATACATCGAACTGGCGATCGTCAGTCCCAGGCCGACGATGCCCGAAAAAAGAGTCCAACCGGCGATAGTATTGAAACGATCGTCCATTCAGCATGCCCCGCGGTGATTATTCACTCATCCTGTTGGCTTCGGGCATTAATGTCCGCCTTGATCCAGCGCAAGTGCCGATACGGAATTCGGCCATTGCGCTTGTTCGCCGCGCCGCCTAATCGCGCGCACGTCATGCATGCTTATCCCCAGCCCGCCATCGCCCTCGTCGCCGAGATGGAAGCCGCCGCCCAGGCACAGCCGGCGCGCGCCGTCGCGTTTCAGGGCGCGCCGGGCTGCAACGGCCACCGCGCCGCGCTCGAATACGATGCCGGTTGCCTGCCGCTGCCGTGCTTTTCGTTCGAGGATGCGCTGGACGCGGTGAAGGAGGGGCGGGCCGACCGCGCGATCATCCCGATCGAGAATTCGCAGCACGGCCGCGTCGCCGACATCCACTTCCTGCTGCCCGAAAGCGGCTTGTCGATCGTGGGCGAGCATTTCACCCCGATCAGCCACGCACTGATGGCGCTGCCCGGCGCGAAAGGCCCGTTTTCGGCGGCCTACAGCCACCCGCAGGCGCTCGGCCAGTCGCGCCATTACCTGCGTGAGCGGGGCATCGTGCCGATGGCCTATGCCGACACCGCGGGCGCTGCGGCACTGGTGCGCGAGCAGGGCGACCCCGACGCCTGCGCCATCGCACCCCGGCTGGCGGCCGAACTCTACGGGCTCGACATCGTCGAGGACCGGGTGGAGGACGCCTCGGACAACACCACCCGCTTCGTGGTGCTGGCGCGCGAGCCGCTCGACCCGTTCGACCTCAAGGGCACGCAGGCGATGACGACCTTCATCTTCGAGGTGAAGAACATCGCGGCGGCGCTCTACAAGGCGCTGGGCGGTTTCGCGACCAACGGCGTCAACATGACCAAGCTGGAGAGCTACCAGATCGGCGCCAGCTTCGCGGCGACGACCTTCTACGCCGATATCGAAGGCGCCCCCGGCGAGGCGCGCATCGATTCGGCGCTGCAGGAGCTGGCGTTCCACTGCAAGTACGTGCGACCGCTGGGGACGTACGAGCAGGCGCGCAAGCGGGGCTGACCCCTCCACCACCCGCTACGCGTGCGGTCCCCCTCCCCATTCCTGCGGAACGGGGAGGATTTGCCTGATCCTCCCTGTCGCGCAGCGATGGGGAGGTGGCAGTCGCGCAGCGACTGACGGAGGGGGCCTTTCCCCGACACGACGAACGCTTTCAACCGCTTGCGCCGCACTTCCCGCCATGCAATCGTGCCAGGCGTGACGATTGGCGGGGGCACTGAAGCGGGTTCGGCCGCAGACGCGGCGCGGGACTGGAAGGCCGTGCGCGACGCGGCGGACATCCAGTTCACGCCGCTCCCGGACCCCAAGCCCGTTCCCCCCACCGACATTCCCGAATGGCTGAAAGCGCTCGGCCGGTTGCTGGAGGCGATCTTCACGCCGGTCGGCAAGCTGCTCGGCATGTCGTGGCCGGTGTTCCAGTGGATTCTCATCGCCGGAGCGGCAGCGCTGGCGCTGTTCATCCTCTGGCGCCTGCTGATCGAACCGAGCCTCGATGCCTGGCGTAGCCGCCGTCCGAAGCTGGAGGAGGTCCACTGGACTCCGACGCAGGCCGAGGCGGTGGCGCTTTTGGAAGACGCCGACACCCTCGCCGCGCAGGGCCGCTATGGAGAGGCCGCGCATCTGCTGCTCCGGCGCAGCGTGCGCCAGATTTCCGACGCGCGGCCCGACTGGCTCCATCCCGCCAGCACCGCGCGCGAGATCGCCGTGCTGCCGATGCTGCCCGAGAGCGGCCGCAGCGCCTTCGCCGTGATCGCCGGGCGGGTCGAGCGTGCCCTCTTCGCGCTCCGCGACCTCGACGCGCAGGACTGGACCGCCGCCCGCACCGCTTATGCGCAGTTCGCGCAAGTCGAGCTTCGGGCATGAACGTGAAGACGAAAGGCGTTGCCGTGGGCGCCAATCCGTTCTCGCTCTGGGCGGTGCTGGCGATCGTGGTGCTCGGCGCGCTGCTGTTCGTGGCGCTGCTGTGGATGATCGGCACCGGCATCGGCATGGGCACCGCCAACGACGGCAAGGCGCATGCGGAGGGCAAGGGCCTCAACGGCTATGCGGCGATGGCCGACTACCTCGAACGGCGCGGCTTCGCGGTCGAGGCGACGCGCAATCCTGCGGCACTCAAAAGGCCGGGACTTCTGGTGCTCACCCCGCCCGCGATCATCAAGGGCAAGGAGATCGATAAGATCGTCAGCGCCCGGCGCTCGATCGGGCCGACGCTGGTGATCGCGCCCAAGTGGCAGCCGATGCCGCCGATCCGCGAGCAGCGCGACAAGGCGAAGAAAGGCTGGGTGCGCCTCGGCGGCGAAAGCACGCTGGACTGGCCGGGCTTCCTCGACGAACTGACGCTGAGCGACGAGACCTTGCCGAAAGCGCAGGCGGGCTGGCGGGCCAACGGGATTTCCGGGACGCTGCCGACCGGCACCGTGCAGACGGGCAAGGGCGAGGGGCTGGTGCCGCTTGCCGTCAGCCGCGACGGCAAGCTGGTGCTGGCGGGCTTCATGGACGACGGTGGCCGCTACGACGGCCTCGACGCGATGGCGCAGGACGGCCAGCACTATATCGAGGGCGAGGACTACGACGAGGGCCGCTATCCGGTGGTCATGGTGTTCGAGCCGGACCTCCTCGACAACTACGGGATGGCCCGGATCGAGAGCGCGCAGCTGGCCGAGGCTCTGGTGCGCGCCACCGGGGTCAGGCCGGGCGGCGCTGTCGTGTTCGACATGACCCTGCCCGGCTACGGCCATGCGCAGAACCTGCTGACGCTCGCCTTCACGCCGCCGTTCCTTGCCGCGACGCTGTGCCTGTTGCTGGCGGCGGTGGCGGTGGGCTGGCGCGCGTTCCTGCGCTTCGGGCCGCCGCTGGTGCCCGAGCGGGCCATCGCCTTCGGCAAGCGCGCGCTGGTGAGCAATGCCGCCGGGCTGGTGCGCCGTACGCGCCGTTTCCACCTGCTCGGCCCGCCTTACGCCGACCGCGCGCGGGAACGGCTGGTCGCGGCGCTGGCCCTGCCGCGCGGCGTGGATGCCGAGCACACCGACGCCGCCATCGACCGGGCGCTTGCCACGCGCGGGGCTGATGGTGAGCCCTTCTCCGTGATCGCCGCCCGCCTCCATGCGGCCGGGCGTTCGCACGATCTCCTCAAGGCCGCGCGCGATCTCCACGCGCTCGAAAGGACGCTGACCCGATGACCGAGACTGCACCCGATATCGCACAAGTAGGCGCGCTCGCGCAGGCGATCCGCGCCGAAGTGGGCAAGGGCGTGATCGGGCAGGCCGAGACGATCGAGCACTTGCTGATCGCGCTGATGGCGCGCGGCCATGTGCTGCTGGAGGGACCTCCGGGGACCGCCAAGACATTCCTCGCGCAGTGCTTCGCCGCCACCCTCGGCCTTGATTTCGGGCGCATCCAGTTCACGCCGGACCTGATGCCGGGCGACATTCTCGGCTCCAACCTGTTCAACTTCCAGACCAGCCAGTTCACACTGACGCACGGCCCGATCTTCTGCGACCTGTTGCTGGCGGACGAGATCAACCGCACCCCGCCCAAGACGCAGGCGGCGCTGCTCGAAGCGATGCAGGAGCGCCGCGTGACGCTGGACGGCACCGCGCATCCGCTGCCGCCGCACTTCACCGTGGTCGCGACGCAGAACCCGATCGAGAGCCAGGGCGTCTACCCGCTGCCCGAGGCGCAGCTCGATCGCTTCCTGTTCAAGGTTCTGGTCGATTATCCCAGCGCCGAGGAGGAGCGCCGCATCGTCGCGCGCTATGGCGAGAATCGCGGTGCGCCGACACCGGCGGAGGTGGGCATCGTCACGGTCACGACCCCTGCGCAGCTGGAAGCGGTGACGCGGGCGGTGGCCTCGGTGAAGCTGGCGGACAGTGTCACCGACTACATCGTGCGCCTCGTTCGCGCGACGCGCGAGTCTGCGGACCTGTCGAGCGGTGCCTCCCCCCGCGCCGCCGTGCTGCTGGCCGGTGCCGCCCGCGCCCGCGCCGCGCTCGATGGGCGCGACTACGTGGTGCCCGATGATGTGAAGGCACTGGCGACTTCGGTGCTGCGCCATCGCCTGCTGCTCAGCCCGGCGGCCGAGATCGAGGGCAAGCAGGTCGAGGCGCTGGTCGCCCACCTGGTCGAGCAGACCGACGCGCCGCGCTGATCCGGTGAAGTTTGCCTTCGCCCCGATAGTCCCGACGGCCCGCGCGGCGGTGACGCTGGCGGCGATCGCCCCGGTCGCGCTGGTGATCGCGGCGGCGAGCCCGGACTTGTGGGTGATCGCGCCGGTCGCGGGGCTCGCCGTGCTGGTGCTGGTGGTGATCGATGCACTGCTTGGCGGCCGGGTCGCGGACCTTCGGGTTACGGTGCCCGGCGACGTCGAAGTCGGCGCCGAGGGCCGGATGGAGGCCGATGTCGCGCTGCGCTCCGGCAGCCCCTCGCGCGCGGAACTGGCGCTGGAGTGCGACCCGCGCCTCGCACCGGGCGGGCGGCTGGTGTTTCCGCTGATCGCCGGTGATGGCGGCTGTCGCGGCTCCGGCACTTTCACGCCCTCGCGTCGCGGCACCGGCAAGGTCACCCGCGCATGGCTGCGCTGGACCGGGCCGCTGGGCCTCGGCGCGCGGCAGTTGGCGGGGACTCTGGATGAGACGGTGCGGGTCTGGCCCAACGTCGCCGCCGTGCGCTCCCCCACGCTGCAGACGTTCCTCAAAGATGCTCAGTACGGCCTGCTCGCCCGCCGCATCCGGGGTGAGGGTACGCAGTTCGAATCGCTCGCCGAGTACCAGCCCGGCATGGATCGCCGCCGGATCGACTGGAAATCGTCGGCCCGCCACGTGCACCTCTATGCCAAGGAATACGAGGTCGAGCGCAACAACCAGATCGTCTTCGCCTTCGACTGCGGGCAGGCGATGTGCGAGCCGATCGCCGGGATGCCCCGCCTCGATCGCGCGGTCTCGGCGGCCCTGGCGACCGCTTTCGTGGCGCTCAAGGGCGGCGACCGGGTCTCGCTGTTCGGCTTCGCTTCGCGGCCCGAGGTGGCGACGCCCTTCGTCACCGCCAGCAGCGAGTTCCACCGCCTACAGCGCGCGGCGGCGGGGCTGGAGTACCGCATGGAAGAGCCCAACTTCACCCTTGCGCTGGCGACGCTCGCGGGAAGGCTGCAGCGCCGCTCGCTGATCGTGATCTTCTCCGACTTCTCCGACCCCACCAGCGCCGAACTGATGATCGAAAGCATCGGGCGGCTGGTGTCGCGCCATGTCGTCCTGTTCGTGACGATGGCGGACGAGGAACTGGAGACGCTGTCCACCGCCGAGCCCGACGACATGGAAGTGCTGTCGATGGCGGTCGCCGCCGATGGCCTGCTGCGCCAGCGCGCGCTCGTCACCCGGCGGCTGCGGCAGATCGGCGTCGATGTGATCGAGGCGCCGTGGCGGCAGGTCGGCACCCGGCTGATCGATGCCTACCTGGCCATCAAGCGTTCGGGAGCGATCGGATGAACGCGATATCGAATGCCGCCATCGAAAGCGCCGCGCTGCGCTCCGACCGCTTCCGGCTGGAGCGCGAGGCGGACTGGCAGCGCCTTGAAAACATCGTCGTGCGCATGGAGAAGGGGCGCCTGCGCGGCATCTCGGACGAGGACCTGCTGGCGCTGCCCGGCCTCTATCGCACCGTCGCCTCCAGCCTCTCCATCGCGCGCGAGACTTCGCTCGACGCGGCGACGCTGGGCTATCTGGAATCGCTGGTGCAGCGGGCGTGGTTCGTGGTCTACGGCCCGCGCTCGTCGTTGTGGGAGTGGTTGCGCGGGTTCCTCGGCGGCGGCTGGAGCCGGGCGGTGCGCGGCATCGGCTTCGAGATCGGGATCGCCCTGCTCGTCATGGTGGCGGGCGCGGTGGTCGGCTGGCTGCTCGTTTCGCACGATCCCGAATGGTACTTCGCCCTGATGGGCCGCGAGATGGCGGGCGAGCGCGTCCCCGGCGCCAGCGCCGAAGCGCTGCGCGGCACGATCTTCGGCAATACCGAGAAGACGGGCATGAGCATTTTCGCTGCCCAACTGTTCAGCAATAATGCGCAAGTCTCGATCCTCGCCTTTGCGCTCGGTTTCGCGCTCGGAATTCCGTCGCTGTTGCTGCTGGTTCACAATCTGGCCGGGCTGGGGGCGATGGGGTGGGTCTACTGGAAGGCGGGGCTGCTGCTCGACTTCGCGGGGTGGATCAGCATCCACGGCACGACCGAGCTGTTCGCGATCCTGCTCTCGGGCGCGGCGGGGCTGCATGTCGGGCGCGCGATCGCCTTTCCCGGGAACCGCCCGGTGCTGACCGCGACCGCCGAGGCTGGGCGCCGCGCGGCGGTGGTGATGGTCGGGGTGGTGCTGATGCTCGTCGTCGCCGCGCTGCTGGAAGGCTTCGCGCGCCAGCTGGTCGACCAGACGCCCGCGCGCCTTGCGGTCGGCGGGTTCATGCTGCTGGCGTGGAGCGCCTACTTCTTCGCCTATCGCGGGAGGGCCGGGCGATGAAGCGCCGGGTCAACCGTGCGCGCACCAGCAAGCAGCGCGTGCTCGTGACGCCGGAGGGCATCGCGTTGCCGGTCACCGTGGCGGGGCGCGGCGCGCGCGTGGGGGCGCTGATCCTCGACCTGCTCATCATCGTCATGCTGATAATCGGCACCTCGATCGCGCTGATGCAGATCGCGGGCGGGGCGGCGCAGATCGCGCAGGCGGTCGACGGCAAGGGCGCGGGCGCGCAGGCGCTGCAGTTCCTTATCGTCGTGTGGATCGTGGCGATGTTCCTGTTCCGCAACGCCTACTTCCTCTACTTCGAACTAGGGCCAAGGGGCGCGACGCCGGGCAAGCGCATGACCGGCATCCGCATCGCCGCGCGCGACGGCGGCCGCCTCACCGCCGAGATGGTGATCGCCCGCAACCTCCTGCGCGACATCGAGATGTTCCTGCCGATCCCGCTCATCGCCATGGCGGGGCCAGACAACGGCATGGCCTGGCTGGCGGCGGCGGGGTGGCTGGCGATCTTCCTGCTGTTCCCGCTGTTCAACCGCGACGCCCTGCGCGCGGGCGACGTGATTGCGGGAAGCTGGGTGCTCGAACGCCCGAAGCAGAAGCTGGAGGCGGCGATGACGACCTCCGAAGCGCCGGTGGCCGAGCGCTTTCAGTTCCGCTTCGAGGATCACGAACTGGCGGTCTACGGCGAATTCGAGCTGCAGGCGCTGGAGCGCGTGCTGCGCGAGGACCGGACCGACGCGGTCGAGACGGTCTACCAGACCATCGCCGAGAAGATCGGCCGCAACGACGGCTGGGGCGCGGAGCGGCGCTTCCTCTCGGACTACTACACCCAGTTGCGGGCGCGGCTGGAAGCAGGCATGCGCATGGGACGCCGCAAAGCCGACAAGCATTCTGGCGGATAGGGTTCTTGTCTCTCTTCCTTCGCCCCCATACGCCGTCATTGCGAGCGTAGCGAAGAAATCCAAGGCGGACTTGAACTGCCCTGGATTGCTTCGCTACGCTCGCAATGACGAATGAGAAGATGGAACCCGTGACAATCGACCTGCGCATCGTCCCCGACGACCTCAGCTCAGAGGCGGTGCTGGCGCTGCTCCAGTTCCACCTCGACGAGATGCACCGCTGGTCCCCGCCCGAGAGCGTCCACGCCATGCCCGCAGCGCGCCTGCGCCAGCCGGACGTCACGTTCTTCTCCGCATGGGACGGCGATGTGCTGGCGGGCTGCGGCGCGATCAAGCACCTTTCCGAAAGCCACGGCGAACTCAAGTCGATGCGCGCCGCGCCCGAGTATCGCGGCCGGGGCGTGGGCAAGGCGCTGCTGCTGAGGCTGCTGGAAGAGGCGAGAGCGCGCGGCTACGCCCGTGTCAGCCTCGAGACCGGGCGGCCCGAGCCGTTCCATCCGGCCCACGGCCTCTACCGCGCGCACGGCTTCGTCGAGTGCGCGCCTTTCGGGGACTACGTCTCCGATGATTTTTCGATCTGCATGACCAAGGAACTGTAATGGAGCTTCGTACCGCCACCCCCGCCGATGCCGCCGCGCTGGCGCGTCTGGGCACCGACAGCTTCGTCGCCAAGTTCGGCCACCTCTACGTGCCGGACGACCTGGCGAACTTCCTTGCCGGCTCGCACAGCGAGGCCAAGGTGGCGAAGGAGATCGCCGACCCCGCGATGCGGGTGATGCTGGCGGAGCGGGACGCGCACCTGCTCGGCTACTGCAAGCTGGTGATGGCCTGCGGCTGGCCCGAACATGCGCGGTCAGGGAACGTGATCGAACTCAAGCAACTCTACACCGCGCCCGAGGCGACCGGGCAGGGCATCGGCGCGGCGCTGATGGACTGGGCGCTGACGGAAGCGGCGGCCTTCGGGGCGGGCGAGGTCCAGCTCTCGGTCTATTCCGACAACCCCGGGGCGCAGAAATTCTACGCGCGCTACGGGTTCGAGAAAGTCGCCGACATTCATTTCATGGTCGGCGAGCAGCGGGACGAGGAGTTCCTGTTCGCGAAGGTTCTTTAAGGCTCCTCCCTGTCGCGAAGCGATGGGGAGGGGGACCGCCCGCGTAGCGGGTGGTGGAGGGGGCGAACCCCTCCGTCAGCGCTTCGCGCTGCCACCTCCCCATTCCTGCGGAACAGGGAGGATCAAAACCACTTCAACCGCCTGAGCAGCGCGATCTCCACGCCCAGGATCGCCGCGCAGATGCCGACGATGATCCAGAAGCCGTGCGATCCCTGCTCCGCCAGCGGAATGTCGCCGACGTTGATCCCCAGCAAGCCGGTGATGAAGGTCAGCGGCAGGAACACCCCAGCCACCACCGCCAGCACATACTGCGTGCGCTGGCTGTTCGCGGCGGCTCGGGCGCGGATGTCGTCCTGCAGCACGACCGCCGATTCCTTGCTGATGTCGAGGTCGTCGAGATAGCGGCGCAGGCGGGCGATCGATTCGGCGATCTCGCGCCGGTCGTGGTCCTCGAACCAGCCGGGCGCGCCGTTGGCGATGGCGGTCAGCGCCTCGTGCTGCGGCGACATGTGGCGCTTGAGGGCAAGGCTCTGGCGGCGGATCATGGCGATCTTGTCGAGGGTCTGGTCGGTATAAGTATCGGCCGTCTCGTCCTCGAGGTCGTCGATCATGGCGTTCATGTCGACGATGGCGTGGCTCATGCGGTCGATCAGGTGCTCGGTGAGCGCGGTGACGAGCGCGCCCGCGTCATGCGGCCCGCTGCCCGCGTCGAGATCGTCGGCGACGAGGCGGGGTGTCTGCAGCGGCGCGCGGCGCAGGGTGACGACGCGGCTGCCGTCGCTCCACAACTGCAGCGAGAGCATGTCCTCGGGCGCGGCGCCGGGGTTGAAGTTGATCCCGCGCAGCGTGGCCACCAGCGTCTGTCCTTCGCGGAAGGCGCGGGGGCGGTTGGCGTCGCTGGTGAGCAGTTCGGCGGTCGGCTCGGGGATCGCGCAGTGCGCCTCCAGCCACTCCTGCATGCCGGGATGGGTGCGCAGGAGATGGATCCACAGCACTTCGCCCTCGACGCCGGGCTTCCAGCGCTGTGCCTCTTTCCATCCGACCACGCGCGCACCGCCCCGGCCGTCGAGCACGCGCCCGAACAGCAGCGGGAGTTCGGAGGCCTCGTCGTCGGTGAGGGGTTTGTCGGAAGCATGCACAGTCATGGACGCGTGAATGCCCGAAATCGCGCGAAGTCGCCAGCACACCGGAATGCGTCTTCAATCCGCAAGGCAGAGCGCCTATAGAGGCTTCATGTCCTCCATCCGACCCTGGCGCGATATCGAGCGCCGCAAGAGCCGCCAGATCATGGTCGGCAGCGTCCCCGTAGGCGGCGATGCGCCGATCACGGTCCAGACCATGACCAACACCCTGACATCCGACGCGAAGGCGACGATCGAGCAGATCCGCCGCTGCGAGGATGCCGGGGCCGACCTCATCCGCGTCTCCTGCCCCGATGTCGAATCGACGGCGGCGTTCCGGGAGATCGTGCGCGGCGCGCGCGTGCCGCTGATCGCGGACATCCATTTCCACTACAAGCGCGCTCTGGAAGCCGCCGACGCGGGCGCGGCGTGCCTGCGCATCAACCCCGGCAACATCGGCTCGTCCGACCGCGTCGCGGAAGTGGTGCGCGCCGCCAAGGCCAACGGCTGCGCGATCCGCATCGGCGTGAACGCGGGCAGCCTCGAGAAGCACCTCCTCGAAAAGTACGGCGAGCCTTGCCCCGATGCCCTCGTCGAATCGGCGATGGACCACATCAAGCTGCTGCAGGACCACGACTTCCACGAGTACAAGGTGGCGGTGAAGGCCAGCGACGTGTTCCTCGCCGTCGCCGCCTATCAGGGGCTGGCGGACGCGGTGGACTGCCCGCTGCACCTCGGCATCACCGAGGCGGGCGGGCTGATCGGCGGCACCGTCAAGTCCTCGATCGGCATGGGCATGCTGCTGTGGTCGGGCATCGGCGACACTCTGCGCGTCTCGCTCTCGGCCGAGCCGGAAGAGGAAGTGCGCGTCGGTTTCGAAATGCTGAAGGCGCTCGGCCTGCGCACGCGCGGCGTTCGCGTGGTTTCGTGCCCCAGCTGCGCCCGGCAGGGCTTCGACGTGATCCGCACCGTCGAGGCGCTGGAAGAACGCCTGCAGCACATCAAGACGCCGCTCTCGCTCTCGGTGCTGGGCTGCGTCGTCAACGGCCCCGGCGAAGCGCGAGAGACCGACATCGGCCTGACCGGCGGCGGCAACGGCAAGCACATGGTCTACCTTTCGGGCGTGACCGACCACACCGTGCAGAGCGAATCCATGCTCGACCACATCGTCAGCCTGGTGGAAGCCAAGGCAGCGGAGATCGAGGCCGCCAACGCCGCACAGGAAGCCGTCGCGGCGGAGTGATCCTCCATTTCGTCATTGCGAGCGCAGCGAAGCAAGCCAGAGCGGTTTACGCGGCGCTGGATTGCTTCGCTGCGCTCGCAATGACGATCAGGTGGACGCCAGTTCCGCCAACAGCCACGTCTCGAACGCCCGGATGATCGGACGGTCCGCGTGGATTAGCGGATAGACCAGCGAATGCAGCGTCTCGCGAATCGTGCATCCCGGTAGCGGCGTGACCAGCCGCCCTTCCGCCAGTTCGCGCTGGGCGAGGCGGGTCGATTCGAGCGCTACGCCCAGCCCGTTGGCAGCAGTGGCGATCACCATGAAACTGCGGTCGAAGCGCATCGCGTAAGCCTTCGGCGCCGGGACGCCGGCAAGTTCCGCCCAGCGCGCCCAGGTCACGCGGTTGCGGTCGCCGTTGATCAGCGGCAGCGCCATGACGTCCGCCGCGCAGGTGATCGAGGCGGCCATCTGCGGTGTGCAGAGCACCGTCACCTCCTCCTCCCCCAGCGGGATTGCCTTGACCGGGCCGGGCAGCGGCGGGCCGTTGACGATGTCGGCATCGACCTCGTCGGCGGCGAAGCGCGAATAGTCGGTGCTGGCGGTGATGCGGATGTCCATGCCGGGGTGGCTTTCGAGGAACGCGGGCAGGCGCGGGGTCAGCCACAGGGCCGCGAAGCTGGGCGCGGCGTGCAGGCGCAGGAACCGGGCGCGGCGGGCCGAGACTTCCTCCAGCCCGCGCCGGATCTCCACGAACCCGGCGGCGACGTGGCGGTACAGGGCCTCGCCGTCCGCGCTCAGTTTTATCTGCCGGAGGGATCGGTCGAACAGGCGGGTGCCGAGGCTGTTCTCCAGCTTGGTGACCGCGTGGCTCACCGCGCTCGGCGTCAGGCCGAGTTCGTCGGCGGCCTGACGGAACGAGCCCTGACGGGCGGCGGCTTCGAAGACGCTGAGAGGCTGTAACGCGATCGGCATGGGTGAATATCAGTCACCATATAGTGAGAAACGTCCATTTGTCATAGATGCATGTGCAATTGATAAAGCGGCAACAGATCAGAAAAACTGACGCCGAGAGGATCGCACCAAACGCCCGCAGACCGGGCAGAAGGCCATCTCCTCGCGTCGTGAGGAGAATTGATGACCGTTTCCGCAACCAACATGCCGGTCGCCGAGCTTTCGCGCCGCGCCTACAATATCCGTCGCCATGCGCTGAAGATGGGTCAGGTTCAGGGTCAGGGCTATGTCGGACAGGCTCTCGGCGTGGCCGATGTGCTCGCCGTCTCGTACTTCCGCGCACTGACCTACCGTCCCGGTGAGCCAGAATGGGAAGGCCGCGACCGGTTCCTGCTTTCCATCGGCCACTACGCCATCGGGCTTTACGCCGCGCTGATTGAGGCGGGCGTGATCCCGCTCGAGGAACTGGAAACGTACGGTTCGGACGACAGCCGACTGCCGATGTCGGGCATGGCGTCGTACACGCCGGGCATGGAGATTTCGGGCGGTTCGCTGGGGCAGGGCCTCGGCATCGCCGTGGGCATGGGGCTTGGCCTCAAGCGCAAGGGCACCGGGCAGTTCGTCTACAACCTTATGTCGGACGGAGAACTGGGCGAAGGTTCGACCTGGGAAGCCGCCGCTTCGGCCGCGCACTGGAAGCTCGACAACCTCATCACGATCGTCGATTTCAACAACCAGCAGGCCGACGGTCCCTCCACGCAGGTACTGGGCATGGGCGACATCGCCGCCAAGTTCGCCGCCTTCGGCTGGCATGCGCAGTTCGTGGACGGCAACGACATGGAAGCGCTCGTCGAAGCCTTCGACAAGGCCCGCGAACTCGACGATCCGCGCCCCCGCGTGATCGTCGCCGACACCCTGATGGGCAGGGGCGTGCCGTTCCTGGAAGAGCGCGAGAAGACGCACTTCATCCGCGTCGACGAGGACGAGTGGGACAAGGCCATCGAAGTGCTCGACGCCGGCTACGCCGCCGCAGCCGCCTGACCTTCCCGATATTCGAAAGAGATTTCCATGTCCGTTGAAGCACCCGCTAAACCGCGCCTGAAGACGTCCGCGATGATCGCCTCGATCGCCGCCGAGGGCCAGCGCACCGTCGCTGCCCCGTTCGGCCACGCGCTCTCGAAGCTGGCCGAGACGAAACAGAACATCGTCGGCATGTCCGCCGACCTTGCCAAGTACACCGACCTGCACATCTTCCAGCAGAATCACCCCGATCGGTTCTACCAGATGGGCATGGCCGAACAGCTCCTCATGATGTCGGGCGCAGGCATGGCGCGCGAAGGCTTCCAGCCCTGGCTGACGACTTATGCCGTCTTCGCCGCCCGCCGCGCCTACGACTTCCTGTGCCTCGCCATCGCCGAGGAAGGGCTGGACGTGAAGGTGTGCTGCGCGCTGCCCGGCCTCACCACCGGCTACGGCCCCTCGCATCAGGCGACCGAGGATCTCGCGATCTTCCGCGGCATGCCCGACCTCACCATCGTCGATCCGTGCGACGCGATCGACATCGAGCAGGCCGTGCCGCAGATTTCCGACCACAAGGGCGCGGTCTACATGCGCCTGCTGCGCGGCAAGGTGCCCGCCGTCCTCGACGAATACGACTACAAATTCGAACTCGGCAAGGCGAAGATGCTGCGTGACGGCGCCGACGTGCTGTTCATCTCCTCGGGCCTGATGACCATGCGCACCCTCGAAGCCGCCGACCGCCTGCGCGCCGACAAGGTCGAGGCCGCCGTGCTCCACTGCCCGACGATCAAGCCGCTCGACGAGAAGACCATCATCGAGGCCGTCGCCGCAAAGCCCGGGCGCCTCGTCGTGGTGGCCGAGAACCATTCGGTGATCGGCGGCCTGGGCGAAGCGGTCGCGGCCTGCTTGCTGGGCAGCGGCACGGTGCCTTCGGGCTTCCGCCAGATCGGCCTGCCCGACAAGTTCCTCGACGCGGGCGCTCTGCCCACGCTGCACGACCGCTACGGCATCTCAACCGACCAGGTCGTTGCCCGCACGCTTTCCTGGCTGGGTTAACCCTTCCGGGTCGCAACGGGAGCGCTTCCCGGCCGTTCTCAACGGGCCCGTGAAGCGCTCCTTCGAAAACCGTATCAAAGAACATAAAAGGAGAGAGGCGTTGAGTCTCGCAACCGAGATGCCGCGCGACGTCGCCGCGCCCAAGGACGAACACCGCGAACGCCTGTACGCCAAGGTGACCTGGCGGCTGATGCCGTTCCTGTTCTTCTGCTTCTTCGCGGCCTACCTCGACCGCGTGAACGTCGGCTTCGCCAAGCTGCAGATGGCGAGCGAGCTGGGCCTCAGCGAATATGTCTACGGCCTTGGCGCGGGCATCTTCTTCATCGGCTACGCGCTGTTCGAGGTGCCCAGCAACCTCATCATGCACAAGGTCGGCGCGCGGCTGTGGATCGCGCGGATCATGATTACCTGGGGCATCATCTCAGGGCTTTTCGCCTTCGCGCAGACGCCGATGCACTTCTACATCCTGCGCTTCCTGCTGGGCCTTGCCGAAGCCGGGTTCGCGCCGGGCGTGCTGCTCTACATCACCTACTGGTTCCCCTCGGCCCGCCGGTCGCGCGCGATGTCGATCTTCTTCATCGCCATTCCGATCTCGGGCGTGCTCGGCTCGCCGCTGTCGGGCTGGATCATGGACACCTTCCACGGCTCGTCGGGCTGGGGCGGCTGGCGCTGGCTGTTCCTGCTCGAAGCGATCCCCGCGCTGATCGCCGGCATCGCCACCTTCTGGATGCTGCCCAACCGCCCGGCCGACGTCGACTGGCTGTCGGCTGACGACAAAAAGATGATCGAGGCCGATCTCGCCGAGGACAACCGCGAGAAGACCGCGCACATGTCGCTCCGCCAGTTCCTGGCCGACAAGCGCCTGTGGCTGCTCAGCCTGCTCTATTTCTGCATCGTCATGGGTCAGTACGCGATCTCGTTCTGGCTGCCGACGATGGTGAAGGCGGCGGGCGTCACCGATCCGCTGGAGAACGGCCTGATCAGCGCGATCCCCTTCCTGTTCGCGGTCGTCGTCATCCTCGTCCTTGCCCGCAGCGCCGACCTTCGCCGCGAGCGCCGCTTCCACCTGATGCTGCCGATGGCGATGGGTGCGATCGCCCTTGCGCTCTCGCCGCTGGCGATCGGCAACCTGCCACTCTCGGTGCTGATCCTCTCGTTCGCGACGGCGGGCCTGCTGACCCAGACCGCGCAGTTCTGGTCGATCCCGCCCGCCTTCCTCGGCGGCGTGTGGGCGGCGGCAGGCATCGGCGCGATCAACGCGATCGGCAATGTCGCGGGCTTCGTCTCGCCCTTCGTCATCGGCTGGGTGGTGGACGCCACCAAGTCGCTGTCGGCCGGGCTCTACACCATCACCGCGGTCGAACTGATCGGCGTGGCCCTCGTGCTGCTGATCCCCGCCCGCCAGGTCAATCGCTGATCCATGGGAATTTCTGAAATGAGCAAGGTAGCATTCGTCGGCCTGGGTGCCATGGGCATGCCGATGGCCCTCAATCTCCTGAAGGCGGGCCACGCCGTCACCGGTTTCGACCTTCGCACCGAGCCGATAGAGGCTCTGGTCAAGGCAGGCGGCTCCTCCGCCACCAGCGCCGCCGGCGCGGCCGAGGAAGCCGACGTGCTGATGCTGATGGTGGTCAACGCCGTGCAGGCCCGCTCGGTCCTGTTCGACGGCGGCGCGCTGGCGGCGTTGCCCGAGGGCGCCGTGGTGCTGCTGACCGCGACCTGCCCGCCGATGGAAGTCGCCGCGATCGCATCCGAGGTCGAGGCCGCAGGCCGCCGCTTCGTCGATGCGCCGGTTTCGGGCGGCACGGCAGGCGCCAAGGCAGGCTCGCTGTCGATGATGGTGGCCTGTTCGGATGCGCTGTTCGCCGAACTCAATCCGGTGCTGTCGGGCGTCGGCGGCAAGCTGTTCCATGTCGGCCAGAACGCCGGGCAGGGTTCGGCGGTGAAGGTCGTCAACCAGTTGCTGTGCGGCGTCCACATCGCCGCCGCCGCCGAAGCGCTGGCACTGGCGAAGCAGGTGGGCGTCGAACCCGCGATGGCGCTGGAGATCCTCGGCGGATCGGCGGCGGCGAGCTGGATGCTCAACGATCGCGGCCCGCGCATGCTGGAGGCCGAACCCGAGGTGACGAGCGCGATCGACATCTTCGTCAAGGACCTCGGCCTCGTGCTGGAGGCCGGGCGCGGCGCCAGGGCGGCGACCCCGCTGGCGGCGCTGGCGCACCAGTTCTTCCTGAGCACCTCGGGACGCGGCGACGGCACCGTCGACGACAGCCAGGTGATCCGCGCCTACGACCTGCTCAACGGGGCCTGACGCATATGCCCATTCGTCATTGCGAGCGAAGCGAAGCAATCCAGGGCGGCGTGGTGCTGCCCTGGATCGCCGCGGACCTTCGGTCCTCGCGATGGCGAGGCGAGTGAACACAAGCACTCGCTGACGACCAACCCACGCTGAGACGGGCTGCCGGACCCACCGGCACGCCGCCGGGCGCGCGCATGCGTCCCGGCGAGCGGCCCGCTGCGTCCATCCGAGAGGACACCGAAATGCCCGCAGCCACGCTTCCCCCGCCGCCGCCCTCGATCGAGGTCGTGCAGGTCGCCGCACGCGATACCAAGGACCAGACCTGGTCCACGGAGACCACGCCCAAGCAGTCGGAGCCGCTGGAGCGCTCTGGCCCGAAGACCACCGCCGCTTCCGCCCCGGCAGAACAGTCGCACCTGCTGGGCGACTGGGCGGGCATCCGCACTTCGCTGGAGGACATCGGCATCAAGCCGACCGTCAGCTACATCGGCTTCGTCGCGGGCAATCTCAATTCGGGCACCAGCAAGCAGGCGCAGTACGCCGGGCAGCTGGGCGCCAGCCTCGATTTCGACATGGGCAAGATCGCCGGGATCGAGGGCGGCACCTTCCGCGCCGCCGTCACCAACCGCCACGGCAACAATATCAACGACACCAACCACCTCGACCTGCTGCAGTACCCGCAGGGCGTGTTCGGCGCCGGGCAGATCTGGCGTCTGGCGGGGCTGTGGTATCAGCAGAAGATCGGCCCGGCCGAAATCAAGCTGGGCAAGATGTCGATGGGCGAGGACTTCGGCTCCACCACCTGCCACTTCCAGAGCCTGTATTTCTGCGGCGTCGTGCCGGGGCACACCAGCTTCAACTACTGGTACAACTTCCCCGTCACCACATGGGGCGGCCGGGTGAAGGTGAAGGACAAGCTGGGCTACACGATGGTCGGCGTCTACCAGCGTAACGACAATAACTTCCCGCAGAACAAGGGCTTCTACATGGGTTTCAAGGGCCAGGGCGCCTTCGTTGCCGTGGAGCGCGGGTTCGACGTGAAGCTGGGCGGCAACCCGAAGCTGGCGGGCGCCTACAAGGTCGGCGCGTTCTTCGACACCTCCAAGAGTGACAACCTGGTCTATGACGACAACGGCGGCTTCGCGCAGCTGACCGGTGATCCGCTCGCCCGGGAAAGGGGACGCGCCAGCATCTACGCCGTTGCGCGCCAGCAAGTTACTCCCGCCGATGCCGACGGCGCGGGCGCTCTGGAAGCCTTCTTCAACTTCGTGAGCGCCGACCACCGGACCAACAAGCTGGTCAATGTCATCACGGCGGGCGTCACGTATTCGGGCCTGATCCCGGGACGCCCGAAGGACCAGATCGGCCTCGCCGTCGGCCGCTCGCGCGTGAACCGCAACTTGCGAGACCTGCAGGCCGCCCGCAACGCCGCGCTGGGCGAGGACATCGAGCCACAGAGCGACGAATACGCGATCGAGGCGAACTATTCGATCGCCCTGATGCCGGGGCTCAGCCTGCGCCCGAACCTGCAGTGGTACATTAATCCGGACGGTCGTCAGGGCGCGAAGAACGTGCTCGTCGCGGGAACGGGCGTATTCGCCAACTTCTGACAGATGGCAAAGGCCCCGCCGGATCGCTCCGGCGGGGCCTTCTTCACGGTAAGGACGATGTCCTGTCCCGATGGATCAGAAGTGCGCGACGACACCGGCCATCGGGCGGATGCTGTCGAAGTCATACGTGTCGACTTCGAAGCGCAGGCGCAAACCGCTGTTGCCGGTCACGCCGCCCAGGCCGATGTCCTTGGGGCCGACTTCGACGCCGACGCCGTAGATCCAGTCCTTCTGGTCCGAATAGGCGCGCTTTCCGTTGACCCACTCGTGTCCGGCCGAGGCGTAGATCATGCCGCTGTCACCGGCGCGGGCACCGACGCGGCCCTTCACGCCGTATTCCCAGTCGATGTCGCCGAAGCCCTTGGCGACGTTGCCCTCAGCACCGACGAAGACCGGGCCGAGCGGCACGTTCACACCTGCGACGCCCTGGATCAGCGCGCCGTTCATCTTGCCCCCGCGCGGAGAGCCGAACTCGCTGCGCTTATCGTAGCTGTCGTAGCCGCCCATGATGCCGAAATAGGGCTCGATGCCGAAGGCGGGCGTGCCATCAGGCGCGGTGGCCTCGGTGGTCGGCGCCGTGTCGGCATCCTGCGCGAAGGCGGCGGCGGGGGCGACGGCGATCAGGGCGGCCGCGCAGAGTGCAATCTTCTTCATAACTCAAACTCCATCATGGCAGCCGGGGGGTAGGCGCCGCCAGTTTTGCGAGGGATCGAGGGGCGCGGCATCGCTGCCATGTCCGTGCAGGAACACGGCAAACGACACCGCCGTGCGGGGGTAACGAGGTCTGTTCGCGTGAGGGTGACGGGATGGACCGGCAGCTATTGCGCTGCGCCACCGCCGTGGCGGGTAAGGTCCATGTACCTGATCAACAACAGTTCGTGTGTCTTAGCTACCTTCGATCATCTCAGGAGGGGAAACTCGAGGGTGCACGGGGGGTTCCGCTCAACTCGTCGATGGCGACAGATGTGTGACATTCATGCAACGAGTATTTGGGCGATCGACTGGAGCGTGATCGACTTCAATTGTATCGTCGTCATACCGTCGACGGCGGGAACCCATTTCCTGACGGCGCCCGTTGCACGGTCATCGGATGGGTCCCCGCCTTCGCGGGGATGACTAGGGGCGGAGGCGAAATTCTCCCGTCCCGTCCTATCCCGAATGCAAAAAGCCCCGCCGGATCGCTCCAGCGGGGCTCTTCAATTTGCCCTTAGGGGAGAGGCTTATTCGGCCTCGTCGCCCTTGATCAGGTAATCGCCGGCATCGGCGTCGGTGCCGTGGGTTTCGCCCTCGACTGCCGCGAGCGGGCTGTCGCCCAGGTCGTCCGCCGCGTTGCGCAGCAGTTCGGCCTTGTGCTCTTCCTCGGCGGTGTTGGCGAGGATCATGGCTTCCTGCACGCGGCGGGTGGCCGCGCGGAGCGCTGCGTCACGGCTGGAGGCCGCCACGCGAACGCGGTTCATGCCCGCACCCGTACCGGCCGGGATCAGACGGCCGACGATGACGTTCTCCTTGAGACCGATCAGCGAGTCCTTCTTACCCTCGACCGCCGCCTGCGTCAGCACGCGGGTAGTTTCCTGGAACGACGCCGCCGAGATGAACGAGCGGGTCTGCAACGAGGCCTTGGTGATGCCCAGCAGCACCGGCTTGCCCACTGCAGGGCGCTTGCCCTCGGGAAGCTTGCTGTTGATCTCGGCCATTTCTTCGTAGTCGACCTGCTCGGCCGCCAGCAGCGTGGTGTCGCCCCCGTCGGTGATCTCGACCTTCTGCAGCATCTGGCGAACGATCACCTCGATGTGCTTGTCGTTGATCTTCACGCCCTGCAGTCGGTAGACTTCCTGGATTTCCGCAACCAGGTATTCCGCCAGCGCTTCCACGCCGAGGACTTCCAGGATGTCGTGCGGATCGGGCGAGCCCGAAACCAGGTTGTCGCCCTTCTTGACCCAGTCACCTTCCTGAACGTCGACGACCTTCGACTTCGGGATCAGGTACTCCACCGGTTCACCCTCTTCCGGGATGATCGCGATCTTGCGCTTGGCCTTGTAGTCGCGGACGAACTCGATGCGGCCGGAGACCTTGGCGATGACCGCGTTGTCCTTCGGCTTGCGGGCCTCGAACAGTTCGGCGACGCGCGGCAGACCACCGGTGATGTCGCGGGTCTTGGCGGCTTCGCGGCTGGCACGGGCGATGATGTCGCCCGCTTCGACCGTCTGGCCGTCCTCGACCGAGAGCGTGGTGCCCGGCGCCATCATGTAGCGGGCCGATTCGCCGCTCGCATCGTCGAGAAGGGTGATGCGCGGACGCAGATCTTCCTTCTTCTTGGCGCGGGCGGTCGAACGGTCCTCGGTGACGACGCGGCTGGTCATGCCGGTGGCGTCATCGACGTGCTCGGTCAGCGTGCGGGTGTCGATCAGGTCCTGATACTTGATGATACCCGACGTCTCGGTGATGATCGGCAGGGTGAACGGATCCCACTCGGCCAGGCGTTCGCCCTGCTCGACCTTGGCGCCGTTCTTGTGCAGCAGCACCGTACCGTAAGGCACGCGGTGCAGTGCGCGTTCACGGCCTTCGGTGTCGAACAGCACGATCTCGCCGTTACGGGCCAGCGACAGCATGCGGCCGCGCTTGTCCACGATCGTCGGGATGTCGCGATATTCGACATGGCCCGCGCTGATCGCTTCGAGGTGCGAGGTTTCGTTCAGCTGCGCCGCACCGCCGATGTGGAAGGTACGCATGGTCAGCTGCGTGCCCGGCTCACCGATCGACTGCGCCGCGATGACGCCGACGGCTTCACCGATGTTCACCGGCGTACCGCGAGCGAGGTCGCGCCCGTAGCAGGTGCCGCAGACACCCTGCGTCGCTTCGCAGATCAGCGGCGAGCGGATGCGCGCCGACTGCAGGCCGGTCACTTCGATGGCAGCCACGGCGGCTTCGTCGAGGAGCTGGCCCTTGGTCGCGATGACGTTGCCTTCCTTGTCGACGATGTCCTCGGCCAGGGTACGGCCCAGGATACGCTCGGCAAGCGAGGCGATCACCGAACCGCCCTGCACGATCGAACGCATTTCCAGCGCGCGCTCGGTGCCGCAGTCATCGACGACGACAACGCAGTCCTGCGAAACGTCGACCAGACGGCGGGTCAGGTAACCCGAGTTCGCCGTCTTGAGCGCCGTGTCCGCGAGGCCCTTACGAGCACCGTGGGTCGAGTTGAAGTATTCAAGAACGGTCAGACCTTCCTTGAAGTTCGAGATGATCGGCGTTTCGATGATCTCGCCCGACGGCTTGGCCATGAGGCCGCGCATACCGGCAAGCTGCTTCATCTGCGCCGGGCTACCACGCGCACCCGAGTGGCTCATCATGTAGATCGAGTTGATCTGTGCCATGCGGCCGGTTTCCGGGTCGATCGGCTGGGCCTTGATCTCGTCCATCATGGCGTTCGCCACCTGGTCGCCGCAGCGGCTCCAGGCGTCGATCACCTTGTTGTACTTCTCCTGCTGGGTGATGAGACCGTCCTGGTACTGCTGCTCGTAGTCGGCAACCAGTTCCTTGGTCTCGGCCACCAGCGCCACCTTCGAGTCCGGGATGATCATGTCATCCTTGCCGAAGGAGATGCCCGCCTTGAACGCGTTGCGGAAGCCGAGCGACATGATCGCGTCGGCGAACAGAACCGTGTCCTTCTGGCCGGTGTGACGGTAGACCTGATCGATGACGTCCCCGATTTCCTTCTTGGTGAGAAGGCGGTTGACGACGTCGAAGGGCACCGTGTGCGACTTCGGCAGGCATTCACCCAGGAGCATGCGGCCCGGCGTGGTCTGGAAGCGCTTCATGTACTGCTGACCGTTCTCGTCGGTCTGCGGCACGCGGGCCTCGATCTTCGAGTGCAGGGTCACGGCACCGATGTGCAGCGCTTGGTGCACTTCAGCCATATCGGCAAACTTCATGCCTTCGCCCGGCTCGCCGTCGCGGTCGAGCGACAGGTAGTACAGGCCGAGAATCATGTCCTGCGAAGGCACGATGATCGGCTTGCCGTTGGCGGGCGAGAGGATGTTGTTGGTCGACATCATCAGCACGCGCGCTTCGAGCTGGGCTTCCAGCGAGAGCGGCACGTGGACGGCCATCTGGTCACCGTCGAAGTCGGCGTTGAAGGCCGAGCAGACGAGCGGGTGCAGCTGGATCGCCTTGCCTTCGATGAGGACCGGCTCGAACGCCTGGATGCCCAGACGGTGGAGCGTCGGCGCGCGGTTCAGCATGACCGGGTGCTCGCGAATGACTTCGTCGAGGATGTCCCAGACTTCCTTGCGCTCCTTCTCGACCCACTTCTTGGCCTGCTTCAGGGTCATCGACAGACCCTTGGCGTCCAGACGGGCGTAGATGAACGGCTTGAACAGCTCGAGCGCCATCTTCTTGGGCAGGCCGCACTGGTGCAGCTTGAGTTCCGGCCCGGTCACGATGACCGAACGGCCCGAGTAGTCGACGCGCTTGCCGAGCAGGTTCTGACGGAAGCGGCCCTGCTTGCCCTTGAGCATGTCGGACAGCGACTTCAGCGGACGCTTGTTGGCGCCGGTGATCACGCGGCCGCGGCGGCCGTTGTCGAACAGGGCGTCGACCGCTTCCTGCAGCATGCGCTTTTCGTTGCGCACGATGATGTCCGGTGCGCGCAGTTCGATCAGGCGCTTCAGACGGTTGTTGCGGTTGATGACGCGGCGATACAGATCGTTGAGGTCCGAGGTCGCGAAGCGGCCACCGTCCAGCGGCACCAGCGGGCGCAGTTCGGGCGGGATGACCGGCACGACGTCGAGGATCATCCACTCTGGACGGTTGCCCGAATCGATGAACGATTCCACGACCTTGAGGCGCTTGATGATCTTCTTGGGCTTGAGTTCCGACTTGGTCGTCTCAAGCTCCTGCAGCAGATCCGCGCGCTCCTGCTCGAGGTCGAGGTTCATCAGCATGTGCTTAACGGCCTCGGCGCCGATGCCGGCCGAGAAGGCGTCTTCGCCATACTCGTCCTGGGCATCGAGCATCTCGTCTTCGGTCAGGAGCTGGTACTTCTCGAGCGGGGTCAGGCCCGGCTCGATGACGATGTAGCTTTCGAAGTACAGGACGCGCTCAAGCAGCTTGAGCTGCATGTCGAGCAGCAGGCCGATGCGCGAAGGCAGCGACTTGAGGAACCAGATGTGCGCGACCGGGGCGGCCAGCTCGATGTGGCCCATGCGCTCGCGGCGCACCTTGGTTACGGTGACTTCGACGCCGCACTTTTCGCAGACGACGCCCTTGTACTTCATGCGCTTGTACTTGCCGCACAGGCACTCGTAGTCCTTCACGGGACCGAAGATGCGGGCGCAGAACAGGCCGTCACGCTCGGGCTTGAACGTGCGGTAGTTGATGGTTTCCGGCTTCTTGATCTCGCCGAAAGACCAGGAGCGGATGCGCTCGGGGCTCGCCAGTCCGATCTGGATCTGGTCGAACGTCTCGGGCTTCGCCATCTGGTTCGTGAACTTGGTCAGGTCGTTCATAGTTTTATCCCTCTAGAGGGTGAAATCTTGTCTGGGCGGGAGAGGGTAGGGGCGAGGCCGAAGCCCCGCCCGAAATCCTTACTCCGCCGCCAGGGCGACGCCGTCGTCGTCTTCGGCATCGTCGTGGCTGGTCAGCTCGACGTTGAGACCCAGCGAGCGCATTTCCTTGACGAGAACGTTGAAGCTCTCGGGAATGCCGGCCTCGAAGGTGTCGTCGCCCTTGACGATCGCTTCGTAAACCTTGGTGCGGCCGACAACGTCGTCGGACTTCACCGTCAGCATTTCCTGCAGGGTATATGCGGCGCCGTAGGCCTGGAGAGCCCAGACCTCCATCTCACCGAAGCGCTGGCCGCCGAACTGCGCCTTACCGCCCAGCGGCTGCTGGGTGACGAGCGAGTAGGGACCGATCGAACGGGCGTGGATCTTGTCGTCGACAAGGTGGTGCAGCTTGAGCACGTACTTCATGCCCACGGTGACCTTGCGGTCGAAGCGGTCGCCGGTGCGGCCGTCGAACAGGTCCACCTGGCCGGACTCGTCCAGCCCGGCGAGACGGAGCATGTCGGTGACGTCCTTCTCGACCGCACCGTCGAACACCGGCGAGCCCATCGGCACGCCCTTGCGGACGGAGTCGGCGAACTCGACGATCTGGTCGTCCGTGCGCGTCGCGATGTCTTCTGCGTAGTTGTCGCCGTAGATTTCGGTCAGCAGTTCACGGACGGCCTCGGGCGGCTGCCCTGCGACCGGGTTGGGGTTAGCCACGCGCCATGCGTCCAGAGCATCGCCGATGCGCTTGCCCAGACCGCGTGCGGCCCAGCCAAGGTGCGTCTCGAAGATCTGGCCCACGTTCATGCGCGAAGGCACACCCAGCGGGTTCATGACGAAGTCGACGGGGGTGCCGTCTTCGAGGAAGGGCATGTCTTCCAGCGGCAGGATGCGGCTGATGATACCCTTGTTGCCGTGACGGCCGGCCATCTTGTCGCCCGGCTGCAGCTTGCGCTTCACCGCGACGAAGACCTTGACCATCTTCAGGACGCCCGGAGCCAGCTCGTCGCCGCGCTCCAGCTTTTCCTTGCGGTCCTCGAACTTCTCCTGGATCGCCTTGACGGTGAGGTCGTACTGGGTCTTGACCGCTTCGAGCTGCGACTGGACGTGGTCGTCGGCAACGCCGAACTTCCACCACTCGTGACGCTCGACTTCGGCCAGCACCTCGTCGGTGATGTCCACGCCCTTCTTGAGGCCCTTGGGCGCCGAAGTGGCGACCTGGCCGAGGAGCATGTCCTTCAGACGGTTGTAGGTGGCGCGGTTGAGGATCGCACGCTCGTCCTCGCGGTCCTTCGCGAGGCGTTCGATTTCCTCGTTTTGGATCGCGCGGGTACGGTCGTCGACCTCGATGCCGTGGCGGTTAAAGACGCGCACGTCGACGATGGTGCCCGAAACGCCGGGCGGCAGACGCAGCGAGGTGTCACGCACGTCCGAAGCCTTTTCACCGAAGATGGCGCGCAGGAGCTTTTCTTCCGGCGTCATCGGGCTTTCGCCCTTCGGGGTGATCTTGCCGACGAGGATGTCACCGGGATGCACTTCGGCGCCCACGTAGACGATGCCCGCTTCGTCGAGGTTGCGCAGGGCTTCCTCGCCGACGTTCGGGATATCGCGGGTGATGTCTTCCGGACCCAGCTTGGTGTCGCGGGCCATCACTTCGAACTCGTCGATGTGGATCGACGTGAACACGTCGTCCTTCACGATACGCTCGGAGATGAGGATGGAGTCCTCGTAGTTGTAGCCGTTCCAGGGCATGAACGCAACGAGCACGTTGCGGCCCAGCGCCAGCTCGCCGAACTCGGTCGACGGGCCGTCGGCGATGATCGTGCCGGTCTCGACCAGCTCGCCCACCTTCACCAGCGGGCGCTGGTTGATGCAGGTCGACTGGTTGGAACGCTCGAACTTCTGCAGGCGGTAGATGTCGACGCCCGACTTGCCGGCTTCGATGTCGCCCGAGACGCGGATGACGATACGGGTCGCATCGACCTGGTCAACGATGCCTGCACGTAGGGCCGAGATCGCGGCGCCCGAGTCACGGGCGACGGTCTCTTCCATGCCGGTGCCGACGTAAGGCGCATCGGCCTTCACGAGCGGCACGGCCTGACGCTGCATGTTCGAGCCCATGAGAGCGCGGTTGGCGTCGTCGTTTTCCAGGAACGGAATGAGCGAGGCGGCGACCGAAACAAGCTGCTTGGGCGAAACGTCCATCAGCGTGATCTGGTCGCGCGGGCTCATCACGAATTCGCCGTTCTGGCGAGCCGAGACGAGTTCCTCGACGAACGAGCCGTCACCGGTCAGTTCGGCCGAAGCCTGCGCGACGGTGTGCTTCTGCTCTTCCATCGCCGAGAGGTAGACGACGTCCTTGGTCACCTTGCCGTCGAGCACCTTGCGGTACGGCGTCTCGATGAAGCCGTACTTGTTGACGCGCGCGAAGGTCGACAGCGAGTTGATCAGACCGATGTTCGGGCCTTCCGGCGTTTCGATCGGGCAGATGCGGCCGTAGTGGGTCGGGTGAACGTCGCGGACTTCGAAGCCGGCGCGCTCACGGGTCAGACCGCCCGGGCCCAAGGCCGAAACACGGCGCTTGTGGGTGACTTCCGAAAGCGGGTTGGTCTGGTCCATGAACTGCGAGAGCTGCGAGGAACCGAAGAACTCGCGTACGGCGGCCACGGCGGGCTTGGCGTTGATGAGGTCGTTCGGCATGACCGTCGACACGTCCACCGACGACATGCGCTCCTTGACGGCGCGCTCCATGCGCAGCAGGCCGACGCGGTACTGGTTTTCCAGCAGCTCGCCCACCGAACGCACGCGGCGGTTGCCGAGGTTGTCGATGTCGTCGATCTCGCCCTTGCCGTCCTTCAGGCCGACAAGCTCCTTCACCACGGCGAGGATGTCCTCGACGCGCAGGGTGGTGACGGTGTCCTCGGCATCGAGGCCGAGGCGCATGTTCATCTTCACGCGGCCAACGGCCGAGAGGTCGTAGCGGTCGGCGTCGAAGAACAGGCCGTCGAAGAGGGCTTCGGCGGTTTCCTTCGTCGGCGGCTCGCCCGGACGCATGACCTTGTAGATCGCTTCCAGACCCATATCGCGATTCTCGGCCTTGTCGGCCTTCATCGTGTTGCGGATCCAGGGACCGGTATTGACTTCGTCGATGTCGAGCAGGTCGATCTGGTCGAAGCCCGCCGCGTCGAGCGCGTCGAGGTTTTCCGGCGTCACTTCGTCACCGGCTTCGATGTAGATGCGGCCGGTCGACTCGTCGATCAGGTCCTTGGCGGAATAGCGGCCAAAGATTTCCTCGGTCGGCAGCAGCAGCTCTTCCAGACCGTCCTTCTGCGCCTTGTTGGCGGCGCGCGGGGAGATCTTGGTGCCGGCGGCGAACACGACTTCGCCCGACTTCGCATCGACGATGTCGAAGGTCGGCTTCGCGCCGCGCCATGCCTCGGGAGTGTAGGGCAGCTGCCACCCGCCCGAGCCGCGCTTCCACGACATGGTGGCGTAGAAGTGGTTCAGCACTTGCTCGCCGTCGAGACCCAGTGCGTAGAGCAGCGAGGTGACGGGCAGCTTGCGCTTGCGGTCGATGCGGACGTTGACGATGTCCTTGGCGTCGAACTCGAAGTCGAGCCACGAACCGCGGTACGGGATCACGCGGGCGGCGAAGAGGAACTTGCCCGAAGCGTGGGTCTTGCCGCGGTCATGGTCGAACAGGACGCCCGGCGAACGGTGCATCTGCGAGACGATGACGCGCTCGGTGCCGTTGATGAAGAAGGTGCCGTTCTCCGTCATCAGGGGCATGTCGCCCATGTAGACGTCCTGCTCCTTGATATCGAGGACCGAGCGGGTCTCGGTCTCGGCGTCGACCTCGAACACGATGAGGCGCAGCGTGACCTTCATCGGCGCGGCGTAGGTGATGCCGCGCTGGCGGCACTCGGTCACGTCGTACTTGGGATCTTCCAGCTCGTAGTGGACGAAGTCCAGCTCGCTGGTGCCCGCGAAGTCGCGGATCGGGAACACCGAGCGCAGGGTCTTCTCGAGGCCCGAGACATACCCGACCGACGGGTCGGAGCGCAGGAACTGCTCGTAGCTCTCGCGCTGGACTTCGATCAGGTTGGGCATCTGGACGACTTCGTGGATGTCGCCGAAGATCTTGCGGATGCGCTTCTTCGCAGTGCGCACCAGCGGCGTGGTGTCGATGGGCTTGGTGGCCATGAGCTGGTCTTTGCCTCTTCGTGTGAGGACCGAGTCGCAAGGGACACGGCCTTCGTAAAAAATCGTCGTCGCGAGTGACGTCGCCTGCCCGCAAGCAGACCATCCGGAACGCAAGAAAGGCCGCTTGGCACGCGGATTCCCGGGGTTCGGGTCTCCATGCGGCCTGCAGCCTTCCACGTCGGATGAAATCCCGATCGCCTCCTTCCCGGGCATGTCCCCGCGCATGGACATGCCTTGCTCGAAGCGATCGAGCGAGGCCGTCCTATAGGAGCCGGGGTGCGGGGTGTCAAACGGCGTGAGAGGACGAATGCCATTAATCTGGCGTAAATCCGCAAAAAACCGTGTTCTCGCCGATAGCTTCAACTCATCGCAGGGTACGGGTCGGCCCGTCCCGTATTCCGCACTTGCGAAAGGACTTTTGCACAGGGCGCGCATTGTTTCTGGTATGATACACTTTGCCGTCCCCCGCTCGCCCAGCGCACTGACCGCGATCGCCGCTGTCCTCGCGCTTTCCGCAATCCCCGCCGCTGCGCAGGAAGTGCAGGCCCCCGTGACGACGCCTTCTCTGTCGCTGCCGCAGGAGGCTACTGCCACGCCGCCAGCCAGCGCACCGGCGACGGCGCCCACCGTCGCGCTGCCGCCCGAAGCGTCCGCGCCGCTCAATGTGCCCACCGACACGGCGACCACGGCGGGTACGGCACCGACCTCGGTGACGCCGCCCCAGCAGCAGACTGTCGTCTTGCCGGACGTGCCGCCGCCCGCCGCTCCCGATGAGGCGGCAGCCGAACCGTCGAGCGCGGCGGCGCAGACGCGCAGCACGAACCGCGCTTCCGCCGCCCCGCGCGCCGAACGTGCCGCGCCGGTGCAGCCAACTGTCCCGACCGCTCAGGATAACGGCACTGCAGGCGATGGCACGCTGGCTCAAGGTTCCGTTCCGCCTGCATCTCCGGCTCCCGCGCGCGCTGAAGTTCCGCCGCCTGCCGCCCAGCCAGCGTCGCCGACTACCGACGGCGATGGCTTCCCGGTGGCCGAAGTCGCCGGCATTCTTGCCGCGCTTGGCGTGGCGGGCGTGGGCATCGCCGCGATGCGCCGCCGTCGCTCCGATCCTATCTACGAGGAGGTTGAGAATGTGCCCGAGCCGCTTGAGCCGGTGGGCGCGCTCGAACCGGTTCCCGCCCCCGCGCCGGCGGTCGAAGCGGTGAAGCCTGCAGTCGCCGAGCCCATCGTTGCCGAACCCGCTCCGGTGCAGCGTGATCGCGTGATCGCGGGCAATTCGGCCACGGCGATCCTTGCAGCCTCGCCGCTGCCGCAGACGGCAGAGGAGCGCTACGAACTGCTCGACGCCATGGCCGCCGCCGAGCCTGACGAGGGGAACCCGTTCACCTCGCGCAAGGGCCGCCTGCGCCGCGCGCGTCTTCAGTTGCAGCATCGCGAGAGCCTGGAAGCCGAGGGCAAGGCTGGAAACCGCTTCGACTTCCGCACCTACAGGCCGTCGATCAAGACTCCCGGGGCCTCCACCCCTGCAACCAACCGGGAGCTTACCGACGCCTGACCGGCCCGGCCCGCCGGTTGTCACGCCCGGCGACATGGTCGAGCCCCAACGGGGGCGGCTCCAGACCGGAGCCGCCCCTTTTTTGCGCGCCAACGGCAACATATCGTTTTTCGATATTATTGATTGACGATATGCAGAATTGGATTTATTGAATTTCGATATCAAGCATATCGGAGAACGAACAATGATCCGTCCTGACACGCCCCGGATGGCACCGCCTCTGCTCTCGCTGCTCCTTGCCACGCTCTTCCTGGCAGGCTTCTGGCTCCCCACCGTCACGGCCCCCGCGGAAGCATCGGCCCACGGGCAAGTGATCGTCATCGGAGCGCGGGTCGTCCCCGCGCTCATGTGATCCGGACGGGAAGGAAACCAGACGATGAACACGATCACCCGTGACCCGCTCCTCGCCATCGCCAAGGGCGTTCTATGGTTCCTCATGGCGGTCTTGGCGCTCGGCATGGGCGCGAGCCTGCTGGCGGCGCCTCTGCTGGCGATCTTCCACGGACCCGCAAGCACCGCGCTGGCAGAGCATCTGGAGGGCGTGCCGACTGGACCGTTCCTCTGGGCAATCGCGGGCATCCTGCTGCTGGCGGCACTGCTCTGCGCCTTGCTGCTGCGCCTGTTCCAGCTCCTCAAGCGCATCGTCGATACGGTTGGCGAAGGCGATCCCTTCGTGCCCGACAACGCCTCGCGCCTCACGCAGATGGCCTGGCTGACGCTCGCGGTGCAGTTGGTCGGCCTGCCGATGTCCGGCATCGGCGCGTGGATCAACGCGCTCACCAAGGGCCAGGGCCATACCGACCTGGAAGTGATCGGCGGCGTCGACGGCAACGGCCTGCTGCTCATGCTGATCCTGTTCATTCTCGCCCGCGTCTTCCGCAAGGGCGCCCAGATGCGTGCCGACCTCGAAGGGATGGTGTGATGGGCGACGAAACGGAAGGCACGAACATCGTGGTCAAGCTCGACGACCTGCTCCACGCCCGCCGGATGACGCTGACCGAACTGGCCGAGCGGATCGGCATCACCCTCGCCAACCTCTCGATCCTCAAGACCGGCAAAGCCAAGGCGATCCGCTTCTCCACGCTGGAGGCGATCTGCCGCGAACTCGGCTGCCAGCCGGGCGATCTGCTGGGCTACGATGCGCCCTGAACCCGGGGCCACGGCGGGCCTTGCCGCCCCGGTGGTCTCGCCTCTAAGGTCATCGACCAAACAGCAGGGGCCCCGCCGCACAGATGACCAAGACCCGTAGCTGGCGCCCTTTCGGCGCCCGCGACCCGCACGAGGCGCACCGCGTCTCCACGCCGCTCGAACTGCTGTTCGACCTCGTCATTGTCATCGCCGTGGCCAGCGCCGCCGAGGGGCTGCACCATGCGGTGGCTGCAGGCCACGCGGCGATGGGCTTGACGACGTTTGCGATGACCTTCTTCGCGACGTGGTGGGCCTGGATGAATTTCACTTGGTTCGCCTCGGCCTACGACAGCGACGGGCCGGTCTATCGCCTCATTACTTGCGTCATCATGGCGGGGGCACTGGCCGTGGCGGCCGGGGTTCCACGCGTCTTCGCGGGCGGCAGCCTGACGCTGGTGATCGTCGGCTACATCGTCATGCGCGCGGCGATGGTGGCATTCTGGCTGATCGCCGCGCGCTCCGACCCGCGTCACCGGGCAACGGCGGTGAGCTATGCGTTCGGGATCGCGGTGACGCAGCTGTACTGGACGCTCGCGCTGCTGGTGCTGCGCCCGGGCGAGTTCGGCGCGGTGGCGGGGCTGTTCGCGCTAGGGGCGCTGATGGAGATGGCCGTTCCCGTCATCGCCGAAGCGCGCGGCAAGACGCCCTGGCACCACCACCACGTTGCCGAGCGGCATGGGCTGTTCGTCATCATCGTGCTGGGCGAGGTGCTCCTTTCCAGCGCGGCGGCCTTCACATACGCGGATGCTCCGGGAGGGCATCCCGCCGAACTCATCGTCCTCGCCCTGTCGGCCTTGGCGATCACGTTCGCGATGTGGTGGCTCTATTTCTCGCAGGAAGGCCCGCTCGATCAGGAGCGCTTTTCCAGTTCGTTCAACTGGAGCTACGCTCATGCGCTGATATACGCAGGCGGCGCCGCAACTGGGGCGGGCTTTGCGGTCGCCATCGACAATGCCGCAGGGCAGGGCCACCACGCCCCCATGCTGGCGAGCAACCTTGCCGTCGCAGTACCGTTGGCGGTCTACATGGTGGCGCTGTGGTTCGTGCGCGACCGGCTGGTGTTGACGGGACCTTGGCGTCACGGCTTGCTCGCCTTCGCGGCTGCGGCGATCGCGGCGGGGCACCTCGGGCACGGGGCGCTGCCCGCGATGGCGCTCATCACCATCCTCGCCGTCGTCGCCCGCAGCCAGGTACAATGCCGCCAATCCTGACCGTCCGGCCTTGACTCAGAACCGCCAATCCGCCATTGGCCCGCTCCGACTGATGGGGTGATTCCCGTCTGTCATCCGTCCGAGACCGCTGCTGAGGGTTCCCCTCTTAATTCGCAGCCTAGACGGGGACAAGGAAATCACCCGGCCCCACTCCTTCAAGCGTGGTGTCAATATCGTGTTTCGACCAAAGGTCATGCACGAGAACTCCTTCCCCTTCGACGGACTCGCCCGAGGTGCTGCAAGCGCCCCGGACAATACGTAGCCGGCTACGAGGGGTTCGCCTTTCGTGGCCATTGTGAAGGAGTATGGCATGGATCGTTCGCAGAAAGCCGAATCGGTCGCCTCGCTCAACGCGGTTTTCGCAGAGGCCGGCGCGGTGGTAGTCACCCGCAACCTCGGCATGTCGGTGGCCCAGTCCACTGCCCTGCGCGGAAAGATGCGTGATGCGGGCGCGACCTACAAGGTTGCGAAGAACCGTCTTGCCAAGCTTGCCATCGCGGACACCGACTACGTCGGTATCGGCGACTTCCTGACCGGCCCCACGGGTATCTCCTCTTCGGTGGACCCCGTTGCAGCCGCCAAGGCCGTCGTTGAATTCGCCAAGACGACCGACAAGATCGAGATCGTCGGCGGCGCGATGGGTTCGCAGGTTCTGACCCCCGAAGGTGTCAAGGCTCTCGCCTCGATGCCCTCGCTCGACGAACTGCGCGCCAAGCTCATCGGCCTCGTTCAGGCTCCGGCGACGAAGATCGCCCAGCTGCAGACCGCTCCGGCGGCCAAGCTGGCTCGCGTTTTCGCTGCCTACGCCGACAAGGCTGCCTGAGCGCTCGCCCCAAGCGATTTCCAGCCGGGCCCGCCCGGCGACTCGGAAATCGCGTAAGGCCAAGCTTAAGCAGAACGTTTCTTACGATTTATTCCGCCGCCGGGCATGAGGCCCACGGTGGACCACAGATCAGGAGTTATAATCATGGCCGATATCGCCAAGCTTGTTGAAGAACTGTCGCAGCTCACCGTTCTGGAAGCCGCCGACCTCGCCAAGGCTCTCGAAGAAGCATGGGGCGTCAGCGCCGCTGCTGCTGTCGCAGTTGCCCCGGCTGCTGGTGGCGCCGCTGCCGAAGCCGTTGAAGAGAAGACCGAATTCGACGTGATCCTCACCGGCGACGGTGGCAAGAAGATCAACGTCATCAAGGAAGTCCGCGCGATCACCGGTCTGGGCCTGGCTGAAGCCAAGGCTCTCGTCGAAGGCGCTCCCAAGGCCGTCAAGGAAGGCGCGACCAAGGCTGAAGCCGAAGAAATCAAGAAGAAGATCGAAGAAGCCGGCGGCACCGTCGAGCTCAAGTAATCTTCTTCCTGGTTCGTCCGGGCAGATAACGGAAAGGGCGGTGCCGCAAGGCGCCGCCCTTTTTGCGTTCCGGTTCCGTAATCCTGCGTTCAGCTTCGGGAAGGCAGCTTCGCATCCGCAAAGGGTCGAGTCACGAAGGAGAACATCCCCAATGCGAATGCCCCCCAGGAAATATCTCGTCGGCGCTGCCGTGCTCGCCCTGCTTGGCGCCGGAGTGGCGGAGGCCGCCAGCGCGCAGTTGCATACGATGAAGGTCGATGCGCCCGACGGCACCGTCGTCCACGTCCAGTACACCGGCGACGTTGCGCCCAAGGTGCAGTTCGTGCCCGCCGATGTCATGCAGCAGGCGGACATGCCGGTCATGGCCGATCCTTTTGCGCACATGGACCAGATCTCCGCGATGATGGACGCGCAGATGAACGCCATGATGCAGCGCGCGGCACTCATGCAGCAGCAGGCGGCCCGTATGCAGCAGCAAGTGACGGCGGCGAGCGCGGACGGTGCTGCGACGCCGGGTCTCACGATGGTCGGCGACATGCCCAAGGGCGCGCATGTGACGTATTATTCGTCGAGCACCGATGCCAGCGGTTGCACGCGCTCGGTTTCCTACAGCTCGGACGGATCGGGCGCACAGCCGAAGATGACGCAGGCCGCGTCCGATGGCTGCGATGCGGCGAAGGCACCCTCACAGGCCATTCCGGCCAAGGCGGAGGCTCCGGCCGAGCAGGCCCCGCCGCCCGGACGCAAGGTCTGACCTGATCTCGTACCCCCGCGACGTTCCGGTCCCTGGACGTCGACCGACAGGCCCTTGCGCAACTATACGCGCAAGGGCTCTTTCGTTGGCAATCGGTCGGTCAGCGCCGGTGGAGTACGCTCGCCGGGCTGATCCACAGCGTGCGCGGGCGGCGACGGGCGATGCGCCAGCATCCGTCTTCGCGGCGCAGGTCATCGCGGTAGAAGCCGTTGTGATCGAGCCCGGCGGCGCTCGTCACCAGCCAGTAGGTCCGCGCAGCCGCTTCTTTGGAGGTGGTGAATTCGACGTGGCAGGTCGTCAGATGGTGGCTGACGAAACCCGGCGTGCCGTCTGCCGGAGCGGGGATCACTGATGGTCCGCTCATCCACGCGCGAATCGCCTCGCGCCCGCAGATCGTCTCATGCGCCAGTTCCAGAACGCCGTCCGTCGTGAAGCAATCCGCGTAAGCGTCCGCTTTGCACGCATCTCCGGCCTGCGTGCAGCGAGCCAGATGGTGCTGGATTTTTGCAAGGGCAAGAGCTTCGTCGGGCGTCACTTCAGCGTTTCGAGATAGTCGATGATTGCCTTGCGCTTCTGCGCATCGGCGACGGGCAGCACCATCTTCGTGCCGGGGACCATCTTCATCGGCCCCTGCAGCCAGGTATCAAGGCTCTGGCGATCCCAGGTGATCCCCGCGTTCTTCAGCGCCGGGCTGAAGGCATAGCCTTCCACCGCACCTGCCTTCGATCCGACGATGCCATGCAGCGTCGGTCCGATTCCGTTTTGGCCCGGCTCAGTCGAATGGCACGAACGGCAGGTGGCGAAAGCCATCGGCGCCGGGTCGGTCACGGCGGCTGACGCAGCGGTCGGTGATGCCGTTGCGGCCGGGGAGGCGCTGACGGAGGACTGTTCCGGGGCCTTGTCGCCGCACCCCGCGAGTGCGCCGACCAGCGCGAAGGCGCCGAGGATTACGATCTGCTTCATGGGCCTGGGTCATACATCGGCGCCAGCCCGTAAGGCTACCGAGGAAATCGCTTCCCCTTATCCCGACCAGCATCTATCGCCCGCCGCGATGCGGGAGAGAAGCGACAACCACCCCTTGCGCGAGGAATTGCGCGCGACCTTGCGGCTGGCCGGGCCGCTGGCGCTTGCCAATATGTTGCAAATGGCGGTCTTCGCCGTCGACGTGATCTTCGTGGCGCGGCTGGGGCAGGAGGCGCTGGCGGCATCGAGCCTCGCAGTCGCTATTGTCGCAGTGGTGATGATGGGTCTTAACGGCGTGACCGGCGCGGTAGCCCCGCTGATCGCCGCCGAGATCGGACGTCGCCGCAACTCGGTGCGCGAGGTGCGGCGCTCCGCCCGCATGGCATTGTGGCTGGCGCTCGGGCTCGGGCTGGTGGCGGTGGGCATCTGCTTCTTCGGTGAGCAGATTATGCTGCTGACCGGCCAGAATGTTCGTGTCTCGGCGATTTCCGGGCACTTCATCCGCGTGATCTCGCTGGCATTGGTCCCGATGGCGGTGGCCAACGTCTTGCGTACGTTCGTATCCGCCTTGGGGAGGCCGGTCTTCGCGACGGTGATCACCGCGCTGTCGATAGGGGTGAACGCTCTGGGCAACTATGCACTGGTGTTCGGCAACCTCGGCATGCCTGCGCTCGGCCTCACCGGCTCGGCGCTGGCCAGCACGATCACGGCCTGCGTCACCGTACTGGCGTACGTGGTCGCCATCCGGAGTGACCGTAATTTGCGCCGCTTCCATGTGTTCGGGCGTTTCTGGCGGCCGGAATGGCAGCGCCTGCGCCAGATGCTGCGGCTGGGCCTGCCGATCTCGGCGACCCTGATCGCGGAGGGCGGGCTGTTTTCCGGCGCCGCCTTCCTGATGGGACTGGTCGGCGAGGTCGAACTGGCCGCGCACACCGTCGCGCTGCAAATCGCCGCCTTCGCCTTCCAGGTGCCTTTCGGCATCGGCCAGGCCGCGACGATCCGCGTCGGCTATCACTACGGCGCCGGCGACCGTGACGCGATCGCGCGCGCGGGATGGGTGGCGATCGCGATCGGCCTCGGCTTCGTCGGGCTGTCCGCGCTGGCGATGCTGCTGATTCCGCGTACGATCATCTCCGCCTATGTCGACGTGTCCGCACCTGCCAATGCGGCACTGGTCGCGCTGGCGGTGCAGTATCTCTTCATCGCCGCGATATTCCAGTTGACCGACGGCGTGCAGGCGATCGCCGCTGGCGTGCTGCGCGGTGTGCAGGACACACGGATTCCCGCGCTTATCGCCATCGTCGGCTATTGGCTGGCAGGCTTCGCGACCTCGGTTGTGCTGGGCCTCTTCACGCCGCTCAAGGGCGTGGGCGTGTGGATCGGCCTCGCGGTCGGGCTGACGGTCGCGGCGATCCTGCTGCTCGGTCGCTGGCACTGGCGCGATCGATTCGGCCTTGTGCCCGAACGGTCGATGCCTATCTCTGCACCGACTGTCGCACTGTCATAGAGCGATCATCTGCCAGGCGCACCAGTTCGCCGCGAAGTTGAACGGCAGATAAATTTTTCTGCGAAATCCCCATTGACGGCCCCACGGCACCGGACCATATCTCCGCCGTTGGCACTCTCCTTCACCGAGTGCCAAGCCCAGTTTTATATTTCGTTGGATCTAGGGAGACACCCAATGACTTTCCGCCCGCTGCACGACCGTGTTCTCGTGCGCCGCGTTGAAGCCGAGGAAAAGACCGCCGGCGGCATCATCATCCCCGATAGCGCCAAGGAAAAGCCCGCTGAAGGCGAAATCGTCTCGGTCGGTTCGGGCGCTCGCGCCGAGAACGGCACGATCACCCCGCTCGACGTCAAGATCGGCGACCGCGTCCTGTTCGGCAAGTGGTCGGGCACCGAAGTCAAGGTCGGCGGCGAAGACCTGCTGATCATGAAGGAATCGGACATCCTCGGCGTCATCGCCTGAGCATCCGACCTACCATCTGTTTTTTGAAGGAATTCTAAAATGGCAGCCAAGGACGTAAAGTTCGGCCGTGACGCCCGCGAGCGCATTCTCGCCGGTGTCGACACCCTCGCCAACGCCGTCAAGGTGACCCTGGGCCCCAAGGGCCGCAATGTTGTCATCGAGAAGAGCTTCGGCGCGCCCCGCATCACCAAGGACGGTGTGTCGGTCGCCAAGGAGATCGAACTCAAGGACAAGTACGAGAACATGGGCGCGCAGATGCTGCGCGAAGTGGCCTCGAAGGCGAACGACAAGGCCGGTGACGGCACCACCACCGCGACCGTTCTCGCCCAGGCGATCGTGCGCGAAGGCATGAAGTCGGTTGCCGCCGGCACCAACCCGATGGACCTGAAGCGCGGCATCGACCTCGCCGTCCTCAAGGTCGTCGAAAACCTCAAGGCGCGTTCGACCCCGGTTGCCGGTTCGTCGGAAATCGCCCAGGTCGGCATCATCTCCGCCAACGGTGACGTGGAAGTCGGCGAGAAGATCGCCGAAGCCATGGAGCGCGTCGGCAAGGAAGGCGTGATTACGGTCGAAGAGGCTAAGGGTCTCGAATTCGAACTCGACGTCGTCGAAGGCATGCAGTTCGACCGTGGCTACCTCTCGCCCTACTTCGTCACCAACCCCGAGAAGATGACGGTCGAACTCGAAAACCCGTACATCCTCATCCACGAGAAGAAGCTGTCGTCGCTGCAGGCGCTGCTTCCGATCCTGGAAGCCGTGGTGCAGTCGGGCCGTCCGCTCCTCATCATCGCCGAGGACATCGAGGGTGAGGCTCTGGCCACGCTGGTCGTCAACAAGCTGCGCGGCGGCCTGAAGATCGCTGCCGTCAAGGCTCCGGGCTTCGGCGATCGCCGCAAGGCCATGCTGGGCGACATCGCCACGCTGACCGCCGGCGAGATGATCTCGGAAGACCTCGGCATCAAGCTCGAGACCGTGACCCTGGGGATGCTGGGCCAAGCCAAGAAGGTCACCATCGACAAGGACAACACCACGATCGTCGACGGCGCCGGTTCGGCCGAAGACATCAAGGGCCGCGTCGAGCAGATCCGCGCGCAGATCGAAGTCACCACTTCGGACTACGACCGCGAGAAGCTGCAGGAGCGCCTTGCAAAGCTGGCCGGCGGCGTCGCCGTCATCAAGGTTGGCGGTGCGACCGAAGTCGAGGTGAAGGAGCGCAAGGACCGCGTCGACGACGCGCTGCACGCGACTCGCGCTGCCGTTGAAGAAGGTATCGTCCCCGGTGGCGGCACCGCGCTGCTCTACGCAACCCGCGCGCTCGAAGGCCTCAAGGGTGCCAACGAAGACCAGACCCGCGGCGTCGACATCGTCCGCAAGGCGATCACCGCGCCGGTCAAGCAGATCGCCGAGAACGCTGGTAGCGACGGCGCCGTCGTCGCTGGCAAGCTGCTCGACCAGACGGACGAAGGCATCGGCTTCAACGCCGCCACCGACGTTTACGAGAACCTGAAGGCCGCCGGCGTCATCGACCCCACCAAGGTCGTGCGCACCGCGCTGCAGGATGCCTCGTCGGTTGCTGGTCTGCTCATCACGACCGAAGCCGGTATCGTCGAGCGCGCCGACGACAAGCCTGCAATGCCTGCCATGCCCGGCGGCATGGGCGGCATGGGTGACATGGGCTTCTGATGAAGCCCTGACCCAGCGTCAGCACATCGAACGGGCCGGGAGAGCGATCTCCCGGCCCTTTTGTTTGTCTGGCGAGGCTTCGCCGCGCCCGGCCTTGCGAAAAGCGCAGGGTGAGCGGACGTCGCGTAAACTTCTCATCCGGCTCAGGCTGAGCTTGTCGAAGCCGCCGAAGGCCTAGGCTGCGTAAACTTCGTTCATCTGCGTGAAAGGAAAGTGCGCATTTGGGAAATCGCCGCACGTCCAATGCAACTCATCGCTGGACTCTGGCGTTTCGTCGCTGGAACGTTAACCGTTTGGGAATATGGACGAAGGTAGGGTGTGGGCTGCATGACCGGGGCAGACCGACTTTTCGCGCGGTGCCGTAAGGGCGCCGGACGCTTTTTCGCTGCTGCGACGATGCTCGCGGCCGTAACATCGCCGCATGGCGCGCAGGCAGAGCAGATCGATCCGCTCACCCGTCCGACCGAGCAGGTGGTGCAGGTCCAGAACAGCTTCGACGATATTTTCGGCACCGACCAGCGCGGGCCGCGTACCTACAATTCGCCGTTCGGCCAGCAGCTTGCAGCCGTCGCCAATGCCTCGCAGGGCCGCATCGGCGTCGCCGCGATGGACCTCGCCAGCGGCCGCATGGTCGACGTGCTGGGCGACCAGCGCTTCCCGATGGCCAGCACCAGCAAGATCGCCATCGCCGCGACTTTCCTGGAAGGGGTGGACAAGGGCAAGTGGAGCCTGTCGAGCGAGTTTCCGCTGATGGTTCCGGTCGGCTCGGCGCCGTTCTCCAGCGCGATCGCACCGGTGCGGCCGGGTGAGTACATGTCTGCCACGCGCCTGATCGAGCTGATGATCACGCGCTCCAACAACTACGCGACCGACGCACTGCTGAAGGTCATCGGCGGTCCCAAGGCGGTCAACGCCTGGATTCAGCGCGCCGGGATCGACGACTGGCACATCGACCGCGACATCGCGACGCTGGTGCGCGACGACGGCGCTATCGATCCCGCCCGCGTCGTCGACAAGCGCGACAGCGCCACGCCCAAGGCCATGGTGAACCTGCTTTCGGGCATCTACCAGGGCAAGTGGCTGAGCCCGTCGAGCCGCAACGTCCTGCTCGGCGCGATGAGCCGCTGCCTGACCGGCAAGCGCCGCATTCCGGCCGGACTGCCTGCGGGGGTGGAGGTGTCCCACAAGACCGGCTCGCTCAACAATACCTCGAGCGATGTCGGCATCATCCAGACGCCCGATGGCCGGGTCTTCGCGGTTGCGATCTACGTGACCGGGCAGGGCGGTCGCCCCGGCCGCGAGACGCGCATCGCCAACATCGCGCGCACGATCTACAACGGCTATCAGGCCGAAGGCCCGAACTACCCGCGCAGCGCCTCGGCGCGCTGAGACCGTTCACGGCGTCATTGCTTCGCTAGGCTTGTAATGACCGGCTATGGGCGCGACCGATGTGTCCACAGCGAAGGACACAAAAAAGGGGCCGTGAGGCCCCTTTTCCGTTTCGGTGATCTCAAAGGATCAGTTGGTATGCGGATTGCCGTCGGTGTGATCGTCGAGTTCCTTGGCGACGTCGTTCGCGGCCTTCTCGGCGTCGGCGGCGATGTCGTCGGTGGTCTTCTCGGCGCTCTTGGCTGCGTCCTTGGCGGCGTCGGCGGTGTCGTTGGCCGCCTGCGATGCGGTGGCGCCAGCATTGCTGAGCGCATCACCCACGTCCGAGGCGGTGTCGGAGAGGTCGTCGCCGGCCGACGAAGCGGCTTCGCTGGCGGCGTCCTGGGTCTTTTCCGAGCAGGCGGCCAGCGACATGGCGGCCACTGCTGCTGCAGCAACGAAAACGATCTTGCGCATATTCAATCCCTCTTTCTGCGAGTTACCCCGTCGGCGAAAACGCCGCGTGAGCCTCTTCGACGGGCTCAGACCCGTGGTTACGAGGCACACTGCGGCGTTTCAAGCGCTCGGCGAAAACACCTGCGGACATGAACGGTTCCTGTGCGGAGAAGAAATGAGCGTTGCCGGATCATCATCCGATCAGGTTGACTCAGCTGATGGTCCATATGCTCTTGTTTGCCGCATTCTGCGAGCTGTCGGCTGTTCCAGCCGACTTCAGAATGCTCTAGGGGTTGCGGCATGGATTCCAAGCAGCACCTCTATCTCGTCGATGGCTCGGCGTACATCTTCCGCGCCTATCACCGCCTGCCGCCGCTCACTAACCCGGTGGGCACGCCTGTGGGCGCGGTCTACGGCTACACGACGATGCTGTGGAAGCTGGCCGAGGATCTTAACAAGGCCGATGGCCCGACGCATCTGGCGGTGATTCTCGACGCGGGCAGCCATTCGTTCCGCAACGACATCTACGTGGATTACAAGGCCAACCGCCCGCCGCCACCCGAAGATCTGGTCCCGCAGTTTCCGCTGATCCGCGACGCGACGCGCGCCTTCTCGCTGCCTTGCATCGAGGAGCCGGGCCTTGAGGCAGACGACCTCATCGCCTCCTACGCACGCGCCGCCACGGCGAAGGGCTGGGACGTGACGATCGTGTCCTCGGACAAGGATCTCATGCAGCTGGTTGGCAAATGCGGCATCGGCGGCGGCTGCGTCGACATGCTCGACACGATGAAGAACCAGCGCATCGACATTCCCGAAGTGATCGAGAAGTTCGGCGTTCCCCCCGAGAAGGTGGGCGACGTCCTCGCGCTGATGGGTGACGCGGTTGACAATGTCCCCGGCGTCTACGGCGTCGGCCCCAAGACCGCGACCAAGCTGATCCAAGACTACGGCGATCTCGAAAGCGCGCTCGCCGCCGCGCCGGAGATGAAGAAGTCCAAGCTTCAGGAACGCCTGATCGAGCAGGCCGAGCAGGCGCGCCTGTCCAAGGTGCTGGTGACGCTGAAGGAAGACTGCACCCTCCCGATGGCGCTTGACGACTTCAAGCTCGATGCGATCCCGCCCGAGCCGCTGGCGGCATTCCTCTCCACCCACGGCTTCACCAGCCTCCTGAAGCGCCTCGACACCGGCCACGGCAGCCCCGAGCGCGCGACGCAGCTGAACCCGGCGAAGGCGACGATCATAGCCGCCGCCCGCCCGACCGAAGGCGCTGCGCGCCAATCGCTGCCCCAGTGGCCCGCGATCGATCGCGATGCCTACGCGTGCGTGACGACGGAGGCGCAGCTCGACGAGTGGATCGCCAAGGCCTTCGCCGCGCGGCTTGTCGCGGTGGACACCGAGACCTCGATGCTGGACTCGATGCGGGCTGACCTGGCGGGCATCAGCCTCGCGGTCGGGCCGAACGAGGCGTGTTACATCCCGCTTGGCCACGGTGGCAGCGATATGTTCGCGGAGAAGCCCGTTCAGGTATCGCTAGGTGCCGCTGTGTCCCGCCTGAAGCCGCTGCTGGAGAGCGATGCGGTGCTCAAGGTCGGCCAGAACATCAAGTACGACCTCAACGTCTTGGCGCGCCACGGCATCGCGGTGGCGCCGATCGACGATACGATGATCGTCAGCTTCTGCCTCGATGCCGGCCGTCAGATCGAGGGTATTGGCGGCGGCCACGGCATGGACGAGCTTTCGCAGCGCCACCTTGGCCACACCACGATGACTTTCAAGGAAATCTGCGGTACCGGCAAGAAGGCGATCCCCTTCGGCGAAGTTCCGCTCGACCGCGCCACGCAGTACGCCGCCGAGGACGCCGACGTCACCTGGCGGCTGCACTCTGCGCTGAAACCGCGCCTGTCCTATGAAGGCGGAACCCGCATCTACGAGCGCGTCGACCGCCCGCTGATCCCGGTCGTGGCGCAAATGGAGCGCCACGGGGTCAAGGTCGACCGTGAGAAACTGTCCGGTCTTTCCAGCCAGTTCGCCGAGGCGATTGGCGCGCTGGAAAAGGAGATCTTCGAGAAGGTCGGCCAGGGATTCACCATCGGCAGCCCCAAGCAGCTCGGCGACATCCTGTTCGACAAGCTCGGCTACAGGGGCGGCAAGAAGGGCAAGAGCGGCCAGTATTCCACCGACCAGTCGGTGCTCGAAAAGCTGGCCGCCGAGGGCGAGATCGTCGCCACCAAGGTGCTGGAATGGCGCCAACTTTCCAAGCTGCGCTCGACTTACACCGAGGCGCTGCAGGCCGCGATCAACCCGGAGACGGGCCGCGTCCACACCAGCTACAGCCTCGTCGGCGCGCAGACCGGGCGCCTGTCCTCGACGGACCCGAACTTGCAGAACATCCCGATCCGCACCGAGATCGGCCGCCAGATCCGTCACTGCTTCGTCGCCGAGCCGGGCAATGTCCTGCTCGCCGCCGACTATTCGCAGATCGAGCTGCGCCTCGCCGCGCACATGGCCGACGTGCCCAGCCTCAAGGAAGCGTTCGCGGCGAACGAGGACATTCACTCGCGCACGGCGATGGAGATGTTCGGCACGGTCGATCGCGACACGCGCGGGCGGGCCAAGACAATCAACTTTGCGATCCTCTACGGTATCTCGCGCTGGGGCCTCGCGGGGCGTCTGGGCACGTCATCGGACGAGGCGCAGGCGATGATCGACCGTTATTTTGAGCGCTTCCCGGGCATCCAGCGCTACATTCACGAGACGCTGGAGAGCGTGCGCGCCAAGGGTTATTCCGAGACGCTGTTCGGTCGCAAGACGTGGTTCCCGCGCGTCAATTCCAAGAACCAGGCCGAGCGCCAGGGTTCCGAGCGCGCGGCGATCAACGCGCCGATCCAGGGCACCAGCGCCGACATCATCAAGCGGGCGATGGCGCGCATGACCCCGGCGCTGGTCGAGGCGGGCCTGCCGAACGTGCGCATGCTGCTGCAGGTGCACGACGAACTCGTCTTCGAACTGCCCGAGGGCGACGTCGCGGCGGCCTCGCCGGTGATCGAGCGGGTGATGGCGGATGCGGCGCTGCCCGCCGTGACGCTCGACGTGCCGCTGGGGATCGAGATCGGTCACGGCGAGAGCTGGGGCGCGGCGCACTGAGCCTTGCGCCCCGCCTCGGGACCTTCGATAGGCTCAGGCTGAGCGGGTTCAGGGGACGTCCCGTGTCTCGCTCACTCGGGGATAGCCCTTAAACCCCGCTCACCCTGAGCTTCTCGAAGGGCGGGTTCTCGGCGCAACGCCCGCCTGATGCGACCGCCTGCGAAACTGCTGCACTGCAGCATCGTTTGCTCCCCATGATCGACTTCATCGAGAGCCACATCGCGGGCCTTCCGAACTGGGCCGAAAGACCCGTGGTCGCCATCCTCGCCGGGCTGATCGGCGTGGTGCTTGCACTGGTGATCCACGCCGTGCTGTTCCGCGTCCTCGTCCGGGTGGCTCGGGGGAGCACCAGCGATGCGGACGGCCTCGTCGTCAACCGGCTCGAACGGCCTACCCGCTGGGCCTTCGTCTCCATCGGCGTGGTCTTCGCCGCGCGTGAGGCCCCGGCGCTCGATGCGGTGTGGGAGCGCTTCGCCCCCTTCGTCATGCCGCTCCTCACCGGCTGGGTGGCCATCGCGATCTTCCGCGCCTTCATCGAGGCGATGATCCTGCGGGCCGACATCACCGTCGAGAACAACCGCAACGCCCGCCGCCGCCGCACGCGTCTTGGTATCATGAGCCGCCTCGGCACGTTCCTGATCGTGTTCCTGACGATCTCGGGCATGCTCGCCTCGATCCCCGGGGTGAAGGAGATCGGCGTTACCCTGATGGCCTCGGCCGGCCTTGCCGCGCTGGCCGTCGGCGCCGCTGCGCAGCCTGCGCTGAAGGCCCTCATCGCGGGCATCCAGATGGCGATGACCGAGCCGATCTCGATCGACGACGTCATCATCCTCGACGGCGAATGGGGCCGTATCGAGGACATCCGCACGACTTACGTCGTCGTGCGCCTGTGGGACGACCGCCGCCTTGTCGTCCCCTCCAATCGCTTCCTCGAGGATACCTTCCAGAACTGGACCAAGACCACCTCGCAGTTGCTCGGCACCGTGTTCCTGTACCTGGACCAGGGCGTGGACATCGGCCCGATCCGTGAGGAATACACCCGCCAGATCAAGGCCCACCGCCTGTGGGACCAGCGCGCACAGATCCTGCAGGTCACAGACTGCCGCGATGCCACCCTCGAGGTACGCCTGCTGATGAGCGCGCGTGACGGCCCCACCCTGTTTGACCTGCGCTGCGAGATCCGCGAGGGCATGATGGACTGGATCCGCCGTGAGCAGCCCGAGGCCATCGCCCGCCGCCGCCAATTGCACGTCGCGCCAATGGAACTCAGCCCGGCGCCCGCCATGGTCGAGGCGCTGACCGGCAGCATGGCGAACGGCAACGGTAGCGAGTCACGATCGCCCCATTGACCACACCAAAGCGATTCGAACCGAGGCGCTGGGCGGCACGGTGCTCCTTCGTTTGTCGCGCTGTGTAGGCCTTATCGATATATTTCAGCTGTATATCAGCACGCCTGCAACAAATGTGGCGAGCGCGCCACAGCGGTGCCCGCGCGATGCTTTCGCGCACCAGTGTGTCTTGAAACCGTCACATAGCTTTGATTATGCCGGTCCCGGCAGCGGATTACGGGCTGCCATCGAAGACAGCCGTTGGCGGACGATTGTGCTTCCTCAACCGGGATGATCCCGCGCCATTGACGCCCCGCGAGGGGCCAGCTTGAGGTCGTGTTTCACATGCAGAAGTATCGCCTGCTCGCCGCCACCGCAGCGAGCGCCGCCGTCGCTTGCGCGCTCGGCTCCGCCCCCGCGCGTGCACAGTCGACCGGCTCGCTCGACTTCGAGAATTCCGACATCGTCGTCACCGGCAAGGTCGACAACTCCATCGCGGGCCTCAAGATTCCCGACACCCCCAAGGCCAAGCAGGTCATGACGCAGGAGCTGATCGCCCGCCAGACCCCCGGGCAGTCGGTGGACGACATCATCAACATGATGCCTGGCGTCAGCTTCCAGAACAACGACGGCTACGGCTCCTCGGGCGGCACGCTGATGATCCGCGGCTTCGACGACAGCCGCATCTCGCAGACCTTCGACGGCATCCCGCTCAACGACACCGGCAACTACGCGATCTACTCGAACCAGATGCTCGACCCCGAGCTGATCGAGCAGGTCAACGTCAACCTTGGCACCACCGACGTCGATTCGCCCACCGCTTCGGCCTCGGGATCGACGGTGAACTATCGCTCGATCGTGCCCGAACACGAATTCGGCGCGCGCATGGTCGGCACGCTGGGCGATTACAACAAGATGCGCATATTCGGGATGATCAACACCGGCGACCTCAACTCGTCCGGTACCCGCGCCTGGTTCGCGGCCTCGAAGGACACCTATGACGTCGCCTACGGCGGCATCGGCAAGATCGACAAGACCCAGCTCAACGCCAAGATCTACCAGCCGCTGGGCGACAATGGCGACTTCATCTCGATCGCCGGGCATTACAACGTCAACCACAACAACTACTATCCTTCGGTCCGCCTCGTCACCGACGATTACCCGAACAACACCGGCGTCAATTCCAGCAGCTCGGGCCGCTTCCCGACCAGCAAGGCCGAGCGTGACGACTACTCGCTCGACTCCTGCTCGGCGGCCGACGGCGTAACCGGCGTGGCCGATGCGGCGACCACCTGCGGCGCTTCGTGGGAGTGGCGCTACAACCCGTCGCGCACCTGGAACATCCGTATGAACTCCAAGTTCACGCTGAGCGACCGCCTGACCCTGACCGTCGATCCCTACCTCCAGTACACCTCGGCCAACGGCGGCGGCACCGCTTCGGCCAAGGAAGGTTCGTTCAATGCGGGCGGCACTGCCATCAGCGGCTACATCGGCGGCACCCCGTACTTCGGCGGCGTCGACCTCAACGGCGACGGCGACACGCTCGACACCGTGCTCCTCTCTGCCCCCAGCCAGACCGAGACCTGGCGCCTCGGCGTCCTCGCCTCGCTGATCTACGACCTCAGCGACACGCAGCGCTTCCGCGTCTCCTACGCCTGGGATCGCGGCCGCCACCACCAGACCGGCGAACTGGGCTACGTGAACAGCAACGGCTTCGCCTCTTCCTACTTCAATGACGACAACCCGCTCGTCGATGCCAGCGGCAACGTCCTGCAGAAGCGTGATCGCCTGTCCTATGCGATCCTGCACCAGATCTCGGGCGAGTACTCGGGCGAGTTCGGCGCGCTGCATATCAACGCGGGCCTTGCGCTCAAGAACCTGCGGCGCAACCTCACGCAGAACTGCCTGACCACCAGCGCCAGCGGCAGCGTCTCGTGCTTCAGCACCAATACCGAGGACCAGGCGACTTACGAGGCCTACCTGACCTCGCTCGGCACCAATTACGTTGGCGCCATGCAGAAGACCTTCTCGTATACCCGCGCCCTGCCGAACATCGGCGCTACCTTCGATATCGCCCCGGCCGTCACCGCCTTCGCCAACTATTCGAAGGGCATCCAGGTGCCGGGCACCGATAACCTCTATAACGCGTTCTACTCGGGCGGGGCATCGGCGGCGAAGCCCGAGACCACCGACAACTTCGACGTCGGCGTGCGCTACCAGAGCGGCATGTTGCAGGGATCGTTGGGCGGCTGGTACACGATCTTCAGCAACCGCCTGTCCTCGGCCTATGACCCGGACTCGCAGACCTCGATCTACACCAATCTCGGCAAGGTCGAGCGCTACGGCATCGACGCCAGCCTTGCGGTGCGGCCGGACAGCCACTTCTCGGCCTCGGTGTTCTATTCGTACCTGTGGTCGAAGATCAAGGAGGACGTCGCCGGCGGCACCTGCGGCAGCACCACCAATGCGGTGACCGGAACGCTCAACCCGATCGGCGCCTACGGCTGCTCGGCGGCGGGCGACACCTACTACTACGCCACCAAGGGCAACATGGAGGGCGCCGTCCCCCAGTACACCCTGGGCGGCCGCGTGCAGGGCGAGTTCGGCCCGCTGTCGGTCGGGCTCGAGGCCAAGCGCACCGGCGCGCGGTACTACAACGACTCCAATTCGGCGGTCTACACCACCGCCGGGGTCGAAGTGTACGGTGCCAAGGTTCCGGCCTACACCACCGTCAACCTCGACGCGCGCCTCAACGCCGGGTTTCTGGGGCTGGGCGAGAAGACCTACCTGCAGTTCAACGTCACCAACCTGTTCGACAAGTTCTACGTCGGCGGTTTCGATGATGCGGGCATCAATCCGACTTCGACCATCTACGCCTATATCGGCGCACCGCGCACAATCTCGGGCTCGATCAACATGCAGTTCTGATACCCGCTCTCATTGGCGCGGATAGGTGGAGAGGGGGCGTCCCGGTTTCGGCCGGGGCGCCCTTCTTCATGGCTGTGCCCGGACTTCGCGCCGGACTTCGCGGACGCGGCCGGCGATCTGGTCGAGGTGCTTGTCCCAGGTTCCGCAGCAGCCGCCGAAGATGTCCACCTGAGGATGGCGCGCGGCGAAAGCCGCGATGCGGTCGCCGAGATCGACGGGATCGCCTTCCTCCAGATGGCCGATCGAGCACAGTTCGATCTTGTCCCGGGCGCTGGCGTTGGGCCGCAGGCTGCGCACACGAGAAGCCCAGTTGCCGGCCTCGAAGGCAGGCTCGAACTCGATCGGGTGCGAGCAGTTGATGCCGTAATAGTCCGGCCGCGCACTCCCGGCCTCGGCATCTACCGTCTCGATCGCGTCCTTCAGGCTGACGCCCGACTTGAGTCGGTGATCGCCGTCCAGCATGAACGAGATGCCCAGCGGCAAGCCGATGCGGGCGGCGGCGCGGGCGACGCCGATGGCCTCGGGCACGCCGTTGAAGGTCGCGGCCCAGACGAAATCCACCCCGGCGCGCTTCAGGACCTCCAGCTGAAAGGCGTGGTAGTCCTCGGCTTCCTCGGCCGTGATCGTGCGGTTGAGGGCATAGGCATCGCCGCGCGGGCCGACCTGGCCGCCGATGAGCAGGCCGGGAAGCCGGTCCCGGTAAGGTTCGGCAACATCGCGCAGGAAGGCGATGGACCGTTCGAGCGCATCGGCGAGGCCATCGCGCGAGTATCCCAGTTTCTCGCCCCAGTCGGGGCTGCCGCGATAGTCGAGGCCGGAGAGCATCGCCACGAAGCCATGGCGCGCCGCGACCTCGAGCACGGCTTCGTACATCGCCTTCAGGTCCGCCATTGCCGCCGGATCGTCGAGCAGCGGGTACATGGCGAACTCGGGCAGGTCGTGCCCGTGACGGTACTGGATCTCGGTCTCCTGTCCGCCTTCGGTCAGGTAGAAGATACCCTGCTGCTGCGGAGCAAACCCGGCCATTCGGCGAACTCCCCCTCACTGGTGGTGTGAACATATCTGATCGCGGTGGGGACCAGAAGCGTAATCCGGTGGAGGCGCAAGGTGACAAGGCGGTGCCCCGCGCTGCAAGCTAATGCCTGTCTCGGGTCTTGATCGTCTGGTGATGCTGGATACGCGCGACTTCGGCGAAGGAGTGTTCGAAGCCTGGATCAGCGGCTCTCCAAACTCCACGGCTAGCGCCACGGCGCGAGGCTTTGTGGGCATGGCATTGCGGGTACAGGATGAAGAAAAGCTGGAGGCAATTTATCTACGTCCGACAAACGGACGGGCTGACGATCAGGTGCGCCGCAACCACGCTGTCCAGTACATTTCTCCCCCCGAACATTCATGGGAGAGATTGCGCGCCGAGACACCCGGTAAGTACGAGACATATGTAGATCTCGAAGCCGGTCGGTGGATGCACGTGCGGATTGTGATAGCGGGCGCTTCCGCCCGGTTACATGTCGATGGCGCCTTACAGCCGACACTGATCGTGAACGACCTCAAGCACGGCGCGGAAGCCAAACGGAGTGTAATGGGTCGGCGCCTTGTCTGAAGCGTTCTATCTATGGCCGTGTGGGCCACAGGAGATGTGTCGTGGGATTATCAGAGTTTGATCCCGCTGCTCGCGCCATACGATCGGGTATCGTGGAACATCGGACGCAAGGTTGGAGCGAAGCGGGCGCTCAAACCCCGCCAGATTTGAGCGATCCGTTTCTTTCTCGATCAGCATGGGAGGGGCCGCAGCCGGGCCCTCTTTGACCTCGCTATCGACAGCAAGCTTCGCGGATGCGATCTGGCAAAGGTCAGGGTCAGTGGTATCGTTTGCGATCGGAAAATTCGGACACGGGCTACGGTCGCACAGCAAAAGACCGGTAAACCGATTCAGTTTGAACTGATGACCGATGCTCGCGCCAGCCTAATCAAATCGCTCGAACTTCGAGGTGGCTCCTCGGAGGACTTCGCTTTCCCTACCCGCTCAGAGAACACACTCTGGATCCGATAACACCAGATCGTCCGCGAGACGTCTGGCGAGATCAGGCATCGACCAGCTTGGTCAGCTCCCGATATCCCTTACTTCTTTCGAGCTTTGCGCGCAGCGTATCGTGCGTCCCGTGCTGCTTTCATTTCGGCGGCGCCGGCGGGTGTCAGCCTGGCGGCTTTGAGCGCTGCGGCGGCTTCCTCAGCGGCTTTGCGTTCTGCTTTTTCCGCCTTGGCTAAAGCCAGCGCCTCAGCTTTGGCGGCTCGCTTCTTTGCATCTGCCTCATCCCGAACTTCCTGCGCCCGGCGTCGCTCCGCTATCAGTGCCGCGTCAACTGGCGGCTTAGCTCTGAGTGCATCCAGAGCCTTTTGTCTGGCCGATCCGGCTGCGGCAATACGGTCTTGAAAAGAGGGCGCTTTGTAGGAAGACAATGTTTATCCTTGGACGTTGAATTTAGATAGGGCGCCGCCAATCGAAGTGCAGCGCTTTACGTCGAGGTGAAGGTCGATAGCAGAAAGCCCCTTTGTTCTCAATGATGCCGAATTGCCGGGTACGGATACGCGTGGCAGTTTAACATCGGCGATCTCATGTGCAGGAATCCGGAATGGGATTGCTCTCAACTCGCATGGGCGCTCTCATCGACGATGCCGCGCAGATCGACCAGATACTCGCTACCGGAACCGAGCAGTATCCTCGCCCGTTTGCCAGCCAGTTGCGCTGTAGGATCGTAACCGGGGCAAATTTCCGGGCGTTCAGGCTGGAGCTGCTTTGACGAGGTCGGGGAGCCAGGGGATTTGGTGGGCGCCGGGAACAGCGAACCTTGGCGTACCCGTGATGGCTACGCTCCGTGGACTCTCCCCACGTCCCGCTAATAGCGAATGAGCTTTATCGACGCTCGCTTCGCAGCCGCGACCAGTTTGGGCGGCAACCCTGGTTGGGGTGTCAGTGAGCATTCGCGCGCTTGAAGCTGATTGTAACGCGCATGCCCTCGCCCGGCGCCGATTGAACGTTCAGATCCGCCTTCGCATTCTGGCGAAGAGACTGGACAATCAGGGAGCTAAGCTTCCCGCGTGGAGGCCAGTCCTCAGGAGACTGCAAACCAACGCCATCATCCGCAACAATCACATGGCAGCCTGTATCATCAATCAGGCTGTGTACCGTGATCGTCCCGGAATCTCGACCTACGAACGCGTGCTTGAGCGCATTCGTGAGCAGTTCGTTGACTACCAGGCCCGTGGGCATCGCGACGTCGATAGACACGGGCCAGGTGTCCACCTTCAGGTCTAACCTAACCCCTTCGTTCGCGTGCGCTGCAACCACTGAGCTGGTAATCTGCGAAAGAAAGATGCCGAGGTCGACCTCGTCGCCAACGTCTTGTCCCGACAGGGTGCGATACAGCAAAGCAAGGGTTTCAACCCTGCCCGCCAGCGTCTCAAACCGCTCGGTGGTTGCATCTTTGGGAACATTGCGCGCTTCGAGCCGGATTAGCGCTGTGACCATCTGCAGGTTATTTTTGATCCGGTGCTGCAACTCTTGAAGCAATACATCCTTCTCGGCCAGCTGCTCCTGAAGGGTGGTATCCGCGTAGGCGTCCCCCGTGGACGCGGGAGCGAGAGCCACTAGGCGGAATGCCGGTCCCGCATCACCCTCGATCACATTTGACCAGATGTTTACGCGCGCGCACTCGCCATTGCTAAACACAAACGTTCCGAGATGGTCATGACCTGCGATCACTGCGATACCCAGAGGAAGGCCATCTTCTACCGCTGATCCGACGTCATTTAAGACGTCCCAGCGATTGCCTGTGATACGCTCAGCGCTCACGCCAGCTATACGCTCGAACTCGAGATTTGCGTAGACCAGCCGTTCTTCCGGCTCCAGCTCCGCCACTGCTATCGCGATCGGCACCTGATCGAGAAACTGCTTGAATTGATCGCTTTCCAGCGCATCAGCTAGGTTTGGATTATCAATCAGATCATCAAGCTTATCTTCGACTTGCGATTGCTTGTCCTGATGTTCGCCCACGATGTATCGACCGCCGATCCGTAAAGAATTTACCTCTAAACGGTTGATGGTCGCTTTGCTAGCTCATTGAGTGGCATCGAGGGGGCGCAAAGTGTGGCATTTATCGCTTTTGGGTCCGGACGGTTGTTTCGAGACGTTCAGCATGCGGCGCAAGTTGACAGGCAGCTATCTGATCCTCTCGCCCGGTTAGCCGTCATTCCGAAATCGGCCAAAGTTGTCTGCGGGCGCAACGTCGCCGAGTCCCGGGAGCGCGGAGGCGATGGCCCTCGCATTTTCTCTCCGTCCTTCTCCCCTGCCTGAAACAGAAAAGCCCGGGCGCAATCGACCGGGCTTTTCCTATCGGCGCTTAGGCCGGGCCGGAAAGCGATGCTCTCCGCGATCCCACCTAGTGCCTGTTGGAAGGGCATCAGATGGGTCCCCGCCTTCGCGGGGATGAGGGTGGGGGGGCGGGGGCATCCGCGATCGGGCGGTGGCGCGCCACCGATGCCCCCGACCCTCAGTGCTTCCGTTCTCGCGTGCTTTCCAGCATACCCGGGGCGATGAAGCCGATCGGCGTCACTTCCATGGCGCGCTTTTTCAGTTCGCTTTTCATGCGCTGGTATTCGTCTTCCATGGCTTCGGTCACTGTGGCGCGGCTGTCTTCGAGGGCTTCCTCGAAGTCCTGCATCGTCACCTCTTCCACGCTCGCGCCGCGTTTGCGGATGGCGATGAGGCCGGCGCGGCGGACGACGTCCTCCAGGTCCGCGCCGGTGAAGCGTTCGGTGCGCTCGGCGATCTCGCCCAGGCGTACGTCTTCGGCCAGCGGCATCTTGCCGGTGTGGATGCCGAGGATGTGTTCGCGGCCCGGGGCGTCGGGGGTGCCGACGTAGACCAGTTCATCGAATCGGCCGGGGCGAAGGAGGGCGGGATCGACCAGTGCCGGGCGGTTGGTGGCGCCGACGAGGACGACCGATTGCAGTTCCTCCATCCCGTCCATCTCGGCGAGGATGGTGTTGACCACGCGGGCGGTGACTTGCGGTTCGCTGCCGCCGCCGCCCATGCCGCGGGCGGGGACGAGGCTGTCGATCTCGTCGATGAAGATCACGCAGGGGGCCACCTGACGGGCGCGGGCGAACAGCTTGGCGATCTGCTGTTCGCTTTCGCCGTACCACTTGCTGAGCAGGTCGGAGGACTTGATCGAGATGAAGTTCGCCTCGGCCTCTCTCGCCACGGCCTTGGCCAGAAGGGTCTTGCCGGTGCCGGGCGGGCCGTAGAGGAGGAAGCCCTTCGCCGGGCGGATGCCCAGCTTGTGGAACGCCTCCGGGTTCTTCAGCGGCAGTTCGATGCCTTCCTTCAGCTTGATCTGCGCCTCGTCCAGGCCGCCGATGTCGGCCCACCCGATGTTCGGCACCTGCACCATGACTTCGCGCATGGCGGAGGGCTGGACGCGCTTGAGGGCGGCGAGGAAGTCCTCGCGGTAGACCTGCAGGTTGTCGAGCACTTCGGCGGGGATGGTGCGCGCTTCGAGGTCGAGCTTGGGCATGATGCGGCGCACCGCCTCGATCGCGGCTTCGCGGGCGAGGGCGGCAAGGTCGGCACCGACGAAGCCGTGGGTGGTGCGGGCCAGCTCGTTCAGATCCACGCGCTCGCTCAGCGGCATGCCGCGCGTGTGGATGCCGAGGATCTCGCGGCGGCCCTTCTCGTCGGGCACGCCGATGACGATCTCGCGGTCGAAGCGGCCTGGGCGGCGCAGGGCCTCATCGATGGCGTCGGGGCGGTTGGTGGCGGCGATGACGACCACGTGGGCGCGGCTGTTGAGGCCGTCCATCAGCGTGAGCAGCTGGGCGACGAGGCGCTTTTCCGCTTCGCCGTGAACTTGGTCGCGCTTGGGGGCGATCGAGTCGATCTCGTCGATGAAGACGATCGCGGGGGCGGACTTGGTCGCCTCCTCGAAGATCTCGCGAAGGTGCTTCTCGCTTTCGCCGTAGCCGGAGCCCATGATCTCTGGGCCGTTGATCGAGAAGAAGCTGGCCTCGCTCTCGTTGGCGACGGCCTGTGCCAGGCGCGTCTTGCCGGTCCCCGGCGGGCCGTGGAGCAGCACGCCCTTGGGCGGTGCGACGCCCAGGCGGGTGAACAGTTCGGGGTAGCGCAGGGGCAGTTCCACCATCTCGCGCAGCTGGCGGATGGTGTCGCTCATGCCGCCGACGTCGTCGTAGTTGACGTCGCCGCGCGCGTCGTGGGCTTCCTCGAAGACCTCGCGCAGTTCGACTTCGGTGTTCTCGTCGATGTGGACGATGCCGCGCGGGGTCGTGGAGACGACGTTGAGGCGGATCTGCGTCAGCGCATAGGCGGGCGCGTTGAACATGCGGCGCAGCTGGGGCGGGATGTCCGCGACTTGCTGCTGGCCGGTGGTGGCGACGAGGTCTCCCTGCACCATGGGGCGCTGGAAGAAGTTGCGCTTGAGCGCGGCGGACGGGCCCTGCAGGCGCATGTCTTTCTGCGCGGGCGCGAAGACGACGCGCTGGGCCGAGCGCGATTCGGCCTTGCGGATGGTGACGTGGTCGCCGGAGCCGACTTCGGCATTGCCGCGCTGGAGGCCGTCGAGACGGATGACGCTGAGCCCCTCGTCCTCGTCGTAGGCGAGCACGGCGCGGGCCACGGTCACGGTCTTGCCGGTGATTTCGAGCACGTCGCCTTCCATGGCGCCGATCTCGCCCAATGCGGCGCGAGACAGGCGGGCGATGCCCTGGCCGCTCTCTTCCTGACGAGCGGCGGCGACCTGCAGCTTTATGGTGCGGTCTTCGGTCTTGGTTTCGGTATCCGCCATGTGCGGGGTGTTCCTTCCTCGATCCCGATCCCGGTCATCTGCTGATCGACCAGTCGGTGGAGGATAGCTGGGTATCGCCACCGGGGAATGCAATTCGAACCAACACGATGCGCGCGTGTTCCCTTTGCGAGTGGCGGGATTCGCCCATTACCTGGACAAGAAAAAAGGCCTGATCGTTTCCGACCAGGCCGTAGAAGTTTTGGGAGAGGATGCCTGAAAGGCACTGTCTGTATGTCGCCGAATCGGATTTTGTGCAAGTGCGAAAAGGATAGGTTGCGTTGCAAAAATGTGAACCAAGGTTGCGTATTGCTGCACAACGGGCGCTTTCCTGAACGAAATGTCAGGGTTTTCGCAATGTATGATAATGAACCTACTTTCAGATTCACCTTTACGCTTAGGTGAGCGTGCAACGCTGGGGCGATGCGGTGCAATCCTTTGCCTGCTGCAATGCGTCAAGTGCTTGCCAAGGTCAGCATATCACTCGGCACCGCCATAAAACTGCGGCGCCGCACCCTTGCGGGGCGGCGCCGTACGGTATTATGTCGGGCGCTGATCAGTGCGCGAGGAGCAGGGCAGGCGCGGTTTCCTCCTTGAGGAAGAATTCGGTCACACCGCCGAACAGGAACTCGCGCACGCGATTCTTGCCGTAGGCGCCCATAACGAGGAGGTCCGCCCCTTGCGCAGCGGTCGCCAGCGTCTCCTGAGTCGAGTGGACGCGCTCATGCTCTTCCAGTTCGGCGTTGACGCCATGGCGCGAGAGGTAGCGCAGGGCGTCTGTGGCGGGGAAGCCGCCTTCCTTCTCGACCACGCAAATCAGCTTCACGCTGGAGCACTGCGCCAGCAGCGGCGCGGCGGCGCGCAGCGCTGCGGCGGCCTGTTCCCCGCCGTCCCAGCCGATGCAGGCGGTTCCGACCGGCACCTTGAGCGGCGTCTCGGCAAGCGCCAGCACCGGCGCGCGGGCACGCAGGGCAAGGTCTCCGGCAAGCCCGCCCGAGCGCGAGACGATGATGAGGTCAGCGAGGCGCGCGGCATAGGCGAAGGCGGTCACGGGGTCGTCCTCGCAGCGGATCACCTCGAAGGGCACCCCCGCGTCCGCGAGGCGGGCCTCGGCGGCGGCGGCAACTTCGTCGTCTGCCTCCAGCGCCTTGTCGAGCGCTTCGGAGATCACGTAGCTGCCGCCCATCGGGTCCATCGCGATGTAGCGCGAAACGGGGGTGTCGACGAGCACGGTGACGTGGCCGTTCTCGCGTCGGGCAATGTCCACGGCGGTCTGGAGGCGGGCATCGCTGCCGGGCTTGCGGTCGGCGTTGACGAGTATCGAGCGCATGGTCGTTCTCCCTCTTAGGCATCCTCAGGCTAACCCGTGGCGGTGGGATTTCCATGACCGGGATCAAACATGGGGTTTTGGTAAAACGAATGGCGGGGCGCGGAGTTGCGGGAAAGGCGCGAGGGAAATGGTTTGAAACGAAGGTGTGTCAGGCGCCGGGCTCGATCTGCAGTTCGCTCGCCCGCGCGAAGAGGTCGAGGATCACCGGGTCGCGCTCGCGGGTGCGGATCGCGGCCTCGAAGTGCACATGATGGCGGGGGCGCGGGAGAATTTCATGCAAGTGTCCGGCGGTGAGGCGATCGCGCACCATGGTCTCGGGCAGCACGGCGGCGCCCTGGCCGCTGGCAACGATCTCGATGAGGGTGCGCACATTGTTGCAGGTGTGCAGCGCGCGCGGGACGATGCCGCGGGCCTCCAGCGTCTCGTGCGTCACTGCGTGGAGCGGCGAGTGATCGGGCAGCGACCAGACCGGCAGCGCCTTAGCGAAGCCACCGACTTGCGCCACTTCGGCGCCTGCGCACCATACCAGTTCCACCGAGCCAATCGAGGCCGTGCGCATCCCCGGGCTTGCGACCGGCCCGGCGAGGAACACGATGTCGCGGGTTCCCGCCAGCAATTGCTGGAGCAGCGGCGCGGTGAGGTCGATCTCGATCTCCATGGCGACGCCGGGACGGTCGCGCTCGATGGCCTGGATAAAGGCGGGCAAGCAACTGGCCGCGGCGATCTCGCCCGAGCCGATGCGCACGGCGGCGGTGGCGCCCGCGAAGTCGCTCGCCTCCAGCAGCACCTGTTCGAGGCCGTGGTACAGCGGCTCGCTCGCCTGCACCAGCCGCCGTCCGCGCGCGGAGAGCACCATGCGCCGTCCCTCGCGTTGGAATAGCGGCACTCCGAGTTGCTCCTCGATCTCGCGCACACGCGCGGAAATCGCGGGCTGCGTGGTGTTCAGCCGCTGCGCGGCCGCCGCGAATGTGCCGAGGCGATCGATCCACATCAGTGTTTCGAGATGGAACAGGGCAATGCGTTTCATAATAGTTACATATCAGAATTGATAAAAAACAATCGCTATTCGTGATGGGAGAAGGTGTCTAGCCTCCCGCCTGAAACGGAGAAGAGGATCTACCTCAATGAACAAGATCTACCCCAGTGCGGAGGCCGCGCTGGAAGGCGTGCTCAAGGACGGCCTGCTGATCGCCAGTGGCGGTTTCGGGCTTTGCGGCATCCCTGAAAGGCTGCTCGATGCGATCCGCGATGCGGGCGTGAAGGACCTGACGTTCGCCTCGAACAATGCCGGCATTGACAACGAAGGCATCGGCAAGCTGCTGCGCACCAAGCAGGTGAAGAAGATGATCTCGTCCTACGTGGGCGAGAACAAGGAGTTCGAACGCCAGTTCCTCGCCGGTGAACTCGAGGTCGAGTTCTGCCCGCAAGGCACCCTGGCCGAGCGCATGCGCGCCGGTGGTGCAGGCATTCCGGGCTTCTACACCAAGACCGGTGTGGGCACCCAGGTCGCCGAGGGCAAGGAAGTGAAGCAGTTCCGCGGCGAGGACTATATCCTCGAGGAAGGCATCTTCGCCGACCTGTCGATCGTCAAGGCTTGGAAGGCGGACGCAACCGGCAACGTCGTGTTCCGCAAGACCGCGCGCAACTTCAACGTGCCTGCCGCCACGTGCGGCAAGGTCTGCGTGGTCGAGGTTGAGGAGATCGTCCCCACCGGCTCGCTCGATCCGGACGCGATTCACCTGCCGGGCGTCTTCGTCCAGCGCATCGTCGTGGGCGCACCTTACGACAAGAAGATCGAGTTCACGACGACGCGCGAGAGGGAGGCCGTCTGATGCCCTGGAATCGTAACGAAATGGCCGCGCGCGCGGCGAAGGAACTGCAGGACGGGTTCTACGTGAACCTCGGCATCGGCATTCCGACGCTAGTGGCGAACTACGTGCCCGAGGACATCACCGTCACCCTGCAGAGTGAGAACGGGATGCTCGGCATCGGGCCGTTCCCCTACCCGGACGAGGTCGATCCCGATCTCATCAATGCGGGCAAGCAGACCATCAGCGAACTGCCGCACTCGGCCTATTTCGACAGCGCCACCAGCTTCGGCATGATCCGTGGTGGGCACATCGACCTGACCGTGCTGGGCGCGATGGAAGTGGCCGAGAACGGCGACATCGCCAACTGGATGATCCCCGGCAAGATGATCAAGGGCATGGGCGGCGCCATGGACCTCGTCGCGGGTGTGAAGAAGATCATCGTCGTCATGGAGCACACCTCCAAGAACGGCGATCCCAAGCTCATCCCCGCCTGCACCCTGCCGCTGACGGGCGTGGGCGTGGTGGACATGGTGATCACCGACCTCGCGGTGTTCCAGCGCCCGGACCACGACAGTCCGTTCAAGTTGATCGAACTCGCGCCCGGCGTGACGGCCGAGGAAGTCGCCGCGAAGACGACCGCGCATTACGTGAGCTGACCTGGCCAGTTCCTCCCCGAGCTTGTCTTGGGGAGGAATTTCACCCCTCTCGCCACGCTGCCAACTTCACGCTATCCCTCGCGCACTCTTCGCAAGGGACCATCCATGACTTACACCCTCATCACCGCGAACCGGAACTATTCGAGCTGGTCGCTGCGCCCGTGGGTGCTGATGAAGGCGCTCGCCATCCCGTTCGAGGATGAGCTTGAGCCCTTCACCATGCCGGTGAACTACGACGCGTTCCGCAGCTTTTCCCCCACCGGCCAGGTGCCTGCGCTGATCGACGAGGAGCGTACCGTCTGGGATTCGCTCGGCATCACGCTCTATCTCGCCGACCGCCATCCCGCCGTCTGGCCCAAGGCCTCGGACGCCCGCGCCTTCGCCCAGAGCGCGGTATGCGAGATGCACGCGGGCTTCTCCGCCTTGCGCAATGTGTGCACGATGAACGTGGGCGTGCGCGTGAAGCTGCGGCCGATGAGCGGCGCGCTGGTCCGCGAGATCCACCGCCTGCGTGAGATGTTCGAGGAAGGGCTGGGTCGCTTCGGCGGACCCTGGCTGGCAGGCGCGGAGTTCACCGCCATTGATGCCTTCTACGCGCCGGTTGCCTTCCGCATCCGCACGTATGGCCTCGACGTCGGCGGCGGGCAGGCCTGGGTCGATGCGATGCTCGCCCACCCCGCCATGCGCCAGTGGGAGGAGGAAGCCCTCGCCGAGACCTGGCGCGAGGAGAGCCACGAGGCCGAACTTGCCGAAGCCGGCGCGATCATCGCCGACTACCGCGCCCCCGCCTGATGCCATGCGCCTCCTGCTGACGGGCTCGTCCGGCTGGCTGGGTCGGCATCTGGCACCGCTGCTGGTCTCGCGCGGGCACGAGGTGATCGGCCTCGACGTGGCGACGGGCGCGGCGACGACGGTGCTGGGTTCGGTGGCGGACCGCTCGCTGGTGTTCCGCACCGTCGCCGAGCATGGGATCGAGGCGGTGATCCACTCGGGCGCGCTGCACAAGCCGGACATCGCGCGCTTCGGGCGGCAGGCCTTCGTCGACGTCAATGTGACGGGCACGCTCAACCTGCTGGAAGCGGCGGTGGATGCGGGACACGCACGCTTCGTGTTCACTTCGACCACCTCGCTGATGGTTCGCGATGACGTCCGCGCCGGGGCGGGAGAGCACGGCGCGTGGTGGATGGACGAGGCGTTCGGCCCGCTAGCCCCGCGCAACGTTTACGGCGTGACCAAGCGCACGGCCGAGGACCTTTGCCGCCTTGTCGTGCGCGAAAGCGGCATAGCGGCGGCGATCCTGCGCACCGGGCGCTTCTTCCCGGAGGACGACGATACGCACGTGGTCCCCTCCGGCCCCAACCTCAAGGCGAACGAATTCCTGAACCGCCGCCTGACCGTTGGCGACGCCGCGCTCGCTCACCTTGCCGCGCTGGAGCGGATCGAGGGGTGCGAGACTTTCGTGCTCTCCGCCCCGCCGTCTTTCGTGCGCGAGGATGCAGCGGAACTGGCCCGCGATGCGCGCGCCGTGATCGCCCGTTACCATCCCGATGCCGCGGACCTCTACGCCCGCGCGGGCTGGGTTCTGCCCGAGCGGATCGAGCGCGTCTACGATCCCGCCAAGGCCGCTCGCCTGCTCGGCTGGCGTGCCGAAACCGATTTCGCCGCGATCCTCACTGCCTTGCGCGGCGGCGCGCAGATGCCCTTCGCGCATGATCCGGGGTGGATTTCTCCGGTCCTCGGCGGTTTGCCTGCATAGTCTTGCGGCGGTCATCCAGTCGTGCGCATAACCCGCTCGAACTCTAATGGGAGAACATCCAATGGCCGACCTCGCCTCCATCCCGCTCACCCGCATCGACGGCAAGCCCGACACCCTCGGCGATCACGCCGGCAAGGTGCTGCTGGTGGTCAACGTAGCCTCCAAGTGCGGCCTCACCCCGCAATACGAGGGCCTTGAGGCGATCTACGGCGAATACAAGGACAAGGGCTTCGAGGTGCTGGGCTTTCCGGCCAACGACTTCGGCGCGCAGGAGCCCGGCACGCATGAGGAAATCGCCGAGTTCTGCTCGATCAACTACGGGGTCTCGTTCCCGCTCTTCGCCAAGGCCGATGTTACCGGCGAAGCCAAGCAGCCGCTTTACGCCGCGCTGACCGAGGCGGTGCCCACCAAGCAAGGCGACGTCGAGGGCATGAAGGAGAAGTTCAAGGGCTACGGCATGACCCCGAACGACGACCCCGAAGTGCTGTGGAACTTCGAGAAGTTCCTGATCGCGCGCGACGGTTCGGTCGCCGGTCGCTTCGCACCGGGCACCGCGCCGCAGGACCCGCTGCTGATCGGCGCGATCGAGGCTGAACTGGCGAAGTAAGCGGAAGGAAGCCCACCCCCGTCCCCTCCCGCAAGCGGGAAGGGAGAGGCAAGGTTCGCCCTCCCGCAAGCGGGAGGGGCCGGAAGGCTTGCGAGCGAAGCGAATTAGCCGAACGGGGCGGGCCAAATGCCCGCCCTCATCTCTCACCGGCCCGACGATCGGCGCTCAGGTCGCGCGATGTGCACCGCCGGGCACGTCGCGTGTTTCCACCCCCTTGACTAGCGCGCGGAGTGAGGGTGGCGCGTCGCTGCCCGAGACGTTCAATCGGACCCCGTCGCCACCGGGCGCGCCGGATCGGCGATCCACTCGCTCCACGATCCGGGATAGAGCCGTCCGGCCGGCATTCCCGCCACGGCCATGGCCAGGGCGTTATGGCAGGCAGTGACGCCCGAGCCGCACTGGAGGATCGCCGGGGCCTCGCCCAGCAAGGCGGAGAAATCGGCGGCAAGGTCTTCGGCCGGGCGGAAACGGCCATCGACGCCGAGATTGTCGCGAAAGAAGCGGTTGCGGGCGCCCGGGATATGTCCGGCGACCGGGTCGAGCGGGTTGGGCGTGCCCGCGAAGCGCGAGGGATCGCGCGCATCCAGCACTTGCGCGGCGCCGGTTTGAATATTGGTGAGCACTTGCGCGGCGGTCACCGGGGCAGGCACGAGTTGGGCGCCGGGCTCGAAATCCCCCGATGCGGCGGCCGGCGGAGTGCCGGTCTCCAGCGGCAGTCCGGCATCGACCCATGCGGGCTTACCACCGTCGAGGACGGCGACAGGGGCGTGGCCGAGCCAGCGCAGCAGCCACCACAGCCGCGCGGCCCAGGCGCCGCCGTTGCTGTCGTAGGCGACGACCTGCTGGTCCTTGCGCAGCCCCTGCGCACGCAGCCAGGCGGCCATCGCCACCGGCGCGGGCAGGGGGTGACGCCCGTTGCTGCCGTCGGACGGGGAGGCCAGGTCTTCGTCGAGATGGGCGTAGCGGGCGCCGGGGATGTGGCCCTTCGCGTAAATCTCCTGCCCCTTGTCGGGTGCGCCGAGTTCGAATTCGCAGTCGAAGATCAGTACGTCCGCGCCTGACGCGATCATGTTCTTGAGCGCGTCGACGGCGATCAACGTTTCGTAAGTCATCGTTGTCCTTGCCCTGGAGGCTGATGGAAATGTGTTGTGGTGAACGCAAAGACAATAGCCAGGACAGCGACTATATGTCGATTGCTTAGGTGTTACTTCTCATGTCGTTCGTCGAAACACACCACGTCCCGAACAGATGGATGCGTTCCCAAAACAGGGTGCGGGTTCCGGCCATGTTGTGAACGTGGCCCATGCGCGGACAGACGAACAGGTCGATGCTGCGGGCGCAGGGATAAGCGCGTGGTTCGGCGCGGGGATCGGGAACGAGGTCGCGCTCGCCCATCGCGGCGAGAACGGGAACGGTGATCGCGGCAGCTTCGGAGGCGACGATGCCCGGGGTCAGCGTCGAGCGCGCGGCGCGCTGCGGTGTGCGGTGAGCATACCATGGCGGGTACGGAGCCCCGGCATCCTCGCCGCGCGCGATGCCTTCGTAATGGGCGAGGTCCTGCTCTACCACGCCGAGGGGGACATCGTCGTAATGGAAGCCCCAGGCAAGCGCCTCCCACGCAGCCTGCGCGGCGGCCCCTCCGGCCTGGGCCAGCAGGGCGGTGTTGAGTGGCTCACGGCATTCCTCGAGCCGGGCGTCGCGCGGATACCAGGCCACGGCGACCGGGATACCGCCGGGCGGGGTGGCCGGGTGCGCGTGGATGGCGCTGAAGCCGAGCACGGCGATGCCGTCGAAGCTGCGATGACGGGCCTGCTGATAGATCAGCAGCGCGGCACCCAGAGACTGGCCGATGCCGATCGTGCAGGCGGCGCTTACCGGCGGATAGTCGGGTGAAAGCACGCCATTGGCCAGGCGTGTCACGATCTCTCTCTGTGCGGCGTCGGCGGCGGCGGTAAGGGCCGCGTAGCCGAGATCCTCCGGGTCGATGCGGCTCTCGTCATCACAGCCCAGCCAATCGAGCGCAATCACGATCCATCCGCGCGCGGCGTGGAATGCGGCTTGTGATCCGGCCTCGTGCGACGGTCCGGGCAGTTCGCAGCTATAATAGCCGCGCGCGTAGCTGCTGCTCGGCAGCGCGAAGCAGATCACGGGACGATCGGGCAGTTCGGCGGGATCGGGCAGCACCACGGTGGCCGGGATCGACGCGGGGATGCCGAGACCTGCCGCATCGCTGACATCAATGGTGACTTCGACCTGCCGCACGCCTCTCGCCCTCTCGTTCAGCCCCGTTCTCGCCTCGATTGACGGACGGGCGCAATCCCATATCCTTCCGGCACATGACCGATCGTCCACGGGATCGGCGGGAGGATGCGATGCCTGAAACCGGAGAGAGGCGTGCCCGCGTCGCGAACTTGTCCGAACTTCTGGGGGAAGTGCGCCTTTCCGGGCGCACTTGGAGCTATGGGGACTTCGCCGAGCACGCGGGCTGCGCGGTGGCGGGTGGTGATGCTGTATTCGTGCATGCGGTGATCCATGGCACGGTGCGAATCGCCTGCGCCGGCGGGGCGATGGCCCGAGTGGGCGCGGGCGAAGTCATCATGGTGCTTTCCGGCGAGGCGCATGCGCTGCGCACCGATGCGGGAGCCATGACGGTCGCGCACGGCGCTTTGCGACGTGATGAGGGCGCCGACCTGCCGCTGGCCCGAAACTTTGGGAAAGGGCGTACGGCCGCGCGGGTGCTGAGCGCACGGTTGCGGGCGGCCTGGCCCGACGGAGTCGAGCGGGCGGGGCTTCCGGCGCTGCTTTATGGTGGAGATGACCTTTTGCGTGCCGATGCACTGGCGCGGGTTGGCCTGGGAGCGGGCGCTACGGCACTGCTCACCCGGCTGGCCGAGATGCTGCTTGTCGCCGGGCTACGCGCGGACCCGGCCTGCCGGCGCATCCTCTCGGGCGAGAAGCGGGATGCGGTCGAAGCGGCCATCCAGCGCATCGCCGCGAGCCCGGCACATCCCTGGACAGTCGAATCGCTGGCGCGGGCGGTGGGGATGGGACGCTCAAACTTCGCGGCGCAGTTCTCCTTGGCGGTGGGCAAGGCGCCCATGGAGGTCGTGGCGGAACATCGCATGGAACACGCCGCCGCGCTGCTGCGGCAGGGGCGGATGAAGATCGCCGAGATCGCCGAACTGGCGGGCTACGGCTCGGAAGCGGCGTTCAGTCGCCGGTTCAGCCGGTATTTCGGCACCACGCCCAGCCGGATGCGCGAGGCGGCGCGGCAGGCCAGACTCGAGGCGGCGCCGACCCCCTCGTTCCGCGCCCTGCTGGCGGGCGCGCGGGAGAAAGTTGCGCGCGCCGCCTTGCCCGCTGCTTCTCTTATTGCCGGGCGAATCGCGCCAGGGCACGTGCTTGCGGCGCGGGTCCGGCCCGGCTGACTGTTCGGTCTCGAAGCGCGAGGAACTCCGGATGTGGGTGTGCCGCGTCGCGGGGGCGGATTCTGCCGCCGCCACCTCGCCCCGCCCTTCTGCCGGGCGCGTTTCGGGGTAAGCCTGCGCGCAAAGCTTCAGGAGAGAATGCATGACTTACCGAGTTGCCATCGTCACCGGGGCCGCAGCCGGGATCGGCGCGGCCTGTTCCAGGCGGCTGGCGCAGGACGGCATCGCGGTGGGCGTGCTCGATCTCGACGAGGCGCGCTGCGCGGATACCGTGAAGGCGATCAGGGATGCGGGCGGCACCGCCATCGCGCTGGGCGCCGACATCTCCAACCGCGAACAGGCTGCCGCTGCCGTGGAGAAGTGCCGCGATGCGCTGGGGCCGATCTCGATCCTCGTCAACAATGCGGGCGTGACCGATTTCACGCCGTTCGAGGAACTGACTGACGAGCGTTGGGACTTCGTCTACGCGATCAACGTGCGCGGGCCGATGGTGATGACGCAGCTGGTCATCAAGGACATGAAGCATGCCGGCTGGGGGCGGATCGTCAACGTCTCGTCCTCGTCGGCGCAGACGGGGGCACTCAACATGATCTGCTATTCCTCGTCGAAGGGCGCGGTGGTGACGATGACGCGCTCGATGGCGCAGGAATTCGGGCCTTACGGGATCACCGTGAACAACATCCCGCCCGGTTCGGTGATGGGCACGATCATGTCCGAGGCCAACCGCGAGCGCTTCCAGGTCCCGACCGAAGTGCTGCTCCAGTCCATCCCGGTACGCCGCATGGGCGAACCCGCCGATATCGCGAATGCCTGCGCATGGCTGTGCCACGAGGCTTCGGGCTACGTCACCGGCCAGACCATCGGCGTCAACGGCGGCCGCGTGGTGAGCTGAGTCCTCGTCATTGCGAGCGCAGCGACGCAATCCAGTGCGGTTTACGCGGCCCTGGATTGCTTCGCTGCCCTTGCAATGACGGAGAGTTTTTTCGCTCCGTTCGAGCGATTCGAGCCTCCCCATAAGCCAAGGGGCCGGACAGCTTGCGCTGCCGGCCCCCGTCCACATGGGAAGTGAACTCTATAGCGTTTTCTAATCAGGTGGGATCACCTTATGACTCGGAAAACGCGGTAAATCGTTCTGGCTCAGGCTTCGGTCTTCGAGGCCTCGTAGCGCTCGATCGCCTCTTCGACGATGCGGGCGGCATCGGCGGCGTTGCCCCAGGTGCCGACGCGAACCCACTTTTCCTTTTCCAGGTCCTTGTAGTGGGTGAAGAAGTGCTCGACCTGCTGGTAGACGATGTCGGGCAGATCTTCCTTCTCGTTTACGTGCGAATAGTAAGGGAAGGTCGAGTTGATCGGCACGCAGAGCAGCTTCTCGTCGCCGCCATGCTCGTCCTCGAGGTTGAGGACGGCGATCGGGCGCACCTTGACCACGCAGCCCGGGATAAACGGCGAGCGAGCGACGACCAGCGCGTCGAGCGGGTCACCATCGGGCGAGAGGGTGTGCGGCACGAAGCCGTAGTTCGCCGGGTAGCGCATCGGCGTGTGCAGGATGCGGTCGACGAAGAGCGCGCCGGAGGCCTTGTCGAACTCGTACTTGACCGGCTCGCCGCCGACGGGAACTTCGATGATGACGTTCAGGCTCTTCGGCGCGTTGTCGCCGACGGGGATCATGTCGATGCGCATAATGGTCCTTCTTTATTTTCGCACTGTTCGTCTGCGTGGCGGGCCACACGTTGGGCGCGGGCTTAGCGTCGCGTTTATTGCGTCGCAACAGCCATTTCGGACGATACTGCGATGATTGCGCGAATAAGGACGTAATCGCCCCGGACGAGCCGGGGCGACAATCGTTTTAAGACAGGTTCGTTACTTGGCGCGCGCGGTGAGCAGCTTGTCGAAGCCGTTGACCTTGCCCGGTGTGGTGCTCTCCAGCCAGGGGTGGCGCAGGCCGCCGTGGTAGTCGATCGCGACCGTCTGATACCGCTCGCCGCGCTTGATCAGCAGGCTGATAGGCGCCTTCGCGGTCTTCGCGGCGGTGATCGCATCCTTCATCACGTCGGACGAATAGGCACGGCCGCCCACCGCGACGATCTTCGTCGAGTTGACGATGCCCGCATTGTAGGCCGGGCCGTCCCACAAGGTCGCGGTGACGTCGCCGTCCTTGTTCAGCGTCACGCCGAGCGAGTAGGTGAGGTCGAGCGTCTTGCGCTCCTCGGCGATTCCCTTTTCGTAGGCGTTGGGCTTGTCCTTCCACACCAGTTTGTAGCCGGCCATCTGCACGCCGTTCAGCGGTGCGGGCTGGTTGGTGTAGTAGAGGCGCGTGCGCAGGAAGCCGGCCCAGTCGTAGGCGTATACGCCGTTCAGCACCTTCACGACTTCGTCGAAGTCGTAAGTCACTTCGCCCCAGTCGCCGTCGCGCACGCCAAAGAAGGCCTTGGCGAAATCGTCGAGCCCCTTGGCGCCGCCCGTGCCCTTGCGGATGATCTGGTCGGCTTCAAGCCAAGTCAGCGCGCCCTCGACGTAGTAGTCTTCCGAGCGGGTGAGCGAGGTGTAGGGCAGCGGGCGGCGGCGCATCAGCTGCGGCGCGTTGACGGTGTCCTCGACCGAGCGCCACGACCGGCCGGGAGTGCCTTCGGCATACTTGCCCGCAGCGGTAGCGAACATCGCCATGACCATATCGCGCGACTGCACGCCCGAGCGGGCGGCGAGGACATAGCCCCAGAACTGGGTCTGACCCTCGTAGACCCACAGCATCGTGTTCTGCATCGGCTGTTGGTAGTCCGGCGTCCAGGCATCGGCGCCGCGGCGGAACTTGCCGTTCCAGCTGTGCACGAATTCATGCGCGATGACGTTGCGGTCCCAGTCCATCCCGGCCCAGTCGGTCCACGATTTGGGCTCCTGCTGGTTCTCGCTGGAGCGGTGATGTTCGAGGCCGATACCGCCCATGCGGTCGGTGAGGGCGAGCAGGAAGTCGTAATGGTCGAAGTGCTTCGAGCCGAAGGTGGTCGTCGCCTCCTTCACGAGGTTGCGGTAAGTCTGCAGGTTCTCGGGCTTGATCGCGAGGAGGTCCGGCTCGTCGGCGACGACGTCCATGAAGACGTTCTGGCCCAGGTCCCAGCGCTGCGAATGGATGCCGGCGAAGATCGGCGAATCGACGAGGCGCTCGAAATCGATGGTGTTCCAGGTGACGGTGTCGCCGGTCCGCTGGAAGCCGTCGAGCGCGGTGAACACCTGCCAGCCCCGGGGGAAGGTGACCGTCGGCTTGTACGGGATGCCGCGCGTGTAGTAGCCCGCCGGGTAGAGGCTCATCTTCTCCCACTGCAGGTTGAGCATCTCCTGCGTCATCGTGATGCGCCCCTCGCTGGTCTGCAGCGGGGAGGTGTGGACGAACTTCGCGGTGACGGTCTTCGTCCCCTCCGGCAGCGCGAGGTGGAAGGCGTTGACCGCGACGGTGTCACGCACCCAGGCGATTTCCCGAGTGCCATTGGGGCCGTCCGCATAGAAGTGGATGTCGGCGAGGAGGCCGTAAGGTCCGGTTTCCGAGTGGTTGCCCGGCAGCCAGCCCGCCTGCAGCAGGATCAGATCTCGCGCGCCGGGTGCGACCGGGATCGTCTGGGTGACGCGGTAGACGCCGCGCGAAATGTCACTCGCGTCGATGTTCAGGCCGATCGTGCCGGCATAAGGCACGTCCTTCGCGGCGGGCATTTCCGGCGGAAGCGGCGGGGCCATCGGCGTGGAGCGGTTAGCATCCTGCGCGAAAACGGAAGTCGCCAGCAGCAGGGAGGTGAGGAGGGTCGCGCCCTTAAGCAGATTCTTCATTGCGTAGGTCTTTGCGCTTGTTACCGCATTTGGCAACCATTGATGCCGTCGTTTTGGCCTCTCAAAATGGCGGGGCCACTTCACGAAGTGCGCCATTGCGGCTAGACGCGCGCGTCATGAACACCACACCACAGGCCATTCGCGGAACCCAAGACATCTTCGGCGCCGATGCCGAGTCTTTCGCCCACGTCGTCGAGACCTTCGAGCGCGTGCGCAAGCTCTACCGCTTTCGCCGCGTGGAAATGCCGGTGTTCGAGAAGACCGCCGTGTTCTCGCGCTCGCTCGGCGAGACGACCGACGTGGTCTCCAAGGAGATGTATTCGTTCGAGGATCGCGGCGGCGAATCGCTGACGCTGCGCCCCGAATTCACCGCCGGCATCGCCCGCGCCTACCTGACCGACGGCTGGAAGCAGTTCGCGCCGCTCAAGGTCGCGACGCACGGGCCGCTATTCCGCTACGAGCGTCCGCAGAAGGGCCGCTACCGCCAGTTCCACCAGATCGACGCCGAAGTGATCGGCGCGGCAGAGCCGATGGCCGACGTGGAACTGCTGGTCATGGCCGACCAACTGCTCAAGGAACTGGGCATTGCGGACGGCGTGACGCTGCAGCTTAACACCTTGGGCGACGGCGAGAGCCGCGAGGCCTGGCGCGCGGCGCTGGTCGAATACTTCCGCGGCCACAAGGATGTATTGTCCGAGGATTCGCAAGACCGCCTCGAGCGCAACCCGCTGCGCATCCTCGATTCCAAGGACCCGCGCGACAAGCCCTTCACCGCCGATGCCCCCAAGATCGACGACTTCCTCTCGGCCGAGGCGCAGGACTTCTTCGGCGCGGTCACTTCGGGTCTCGATGCGGCGGGCGTCGCGTGGACCCGCGCCGAGGCGCTGGTGCGTGGGCTGGATTACTATCGCCACACCGCCTTCGAGTTCGTGACCGACCGGCTGGGCGCGCAAGGCACCGTACTGGGCGGCGGCCGCTACGATGGCCTGATGGCCGCGCTCGGCGGTCCCGAGACCCCGGCGGTCGGCTGGGCGGCGGGGATCGAGCGCCTTGCCATGCTGGTGGCCGACGCTGGCCAGACCACCGAAGCGCCGCTGACGGCGATGCTCGCGGTCGAGGACGATGCGGCGCTGCACTTCGCGCTCAAGACGCTGACCGCGCTGCGCCACCAGGGCATCGATGCCGAGATCATCGCCACCGGAAGCCCGCGCAAGCGCTTCGACAAGGCGGTGAAGTCGAACGCGAAGGCGATCGTCTCGTTCGTGGTCAAGGACGGCGTGCCGACGGCCAACTTGCGTGCCGGTGAAACCACCCCTGCACGGCTGGCGGTGGAGCAGGTGCTGGTGACCATCCAGCCGTGATGGAAGTATGGTCACAACTTTGCGGAGGGCTTCGACAGGCTCAGCCTGAGCGGGGTTGGAGTTTTACGCTGCGTCCGCCCACCCTGAGCTCGTCGAAGGGGCAGGCGCAGCCTCTCGAAGCCCTTGAAGGCGCACGCTGATGGCGATTTCCGACATCCGCCTCGCCCAGCTCGGCGGCCGTCTGGCCGAACTGGAGGCGCGCCTTGCCTCGGGTACGCTTGAGGGGGAAGCCTTCGTCGCTGCAAGCCGCGACTACGCCGAGCTTGAACCCATCGCGCGCGCCGCTGCCGAAGTCGTTGCGATGCGCGGCGAACTCGAATCGCTGCTGGGCTTAGAAGACCCCGACCCCGAGATGCGCGCCCTCGCAGCGGAGGAAGCCGCGCGCCTCAAGGCCGAGCTGCCCGAGGCCGAGCGCCGCCTCGCCATCGCCATGCTCCCACGGGATGCCGCCGACGTGCGCCCGGCGATGCTGGAAATCCGCGCCGGCACCGGCGGCGACGAGGCCGCACTGTTCGCCGCCGACCTCTACCGCATGTACGAGAAATACGCCGCCGAGCAGGGCTGGCGGGTCGAGATGGTCAGCGCCAATGCCAGCGATGTTGGCGGCTTCAAGGAAGTCGTCGCCAACGTCACCGGCTCGGGCGTCTTCGCCAAGCTGAAGTTCGAAAGCGGCGTCCACCGCGTCCAGCGCGTGCCCGTCACCGAATCGGGCGGGCGCATCCACACATCGGCGGCCACCGTCGCGGTCCTGCCCGAACCCACCGAGGTCGACGTGGCGATCGAGGACAAGGATCTCAAGATCGACATCTACCGCGCCTCGGGCGCGGGCGGGCAGCACGTCAACACGACCGATTCGGCGGTGCGCATCACGCACCTGCCATCGGGCATCGTCGTCACCTGCCAGGACGAGCGCAGTCAGCACAAGAACAAGGCCAAGGCGATGCAGGTCCTGCGCGCACGGCTCTACGAGAAGATGCGCGACGAGGCGCAAGGCGCCGAGGCCGAGGCGCGCAAGGCCATGGTCGGTTCCGGCGACCGCTCGGAGCGCATCCGCACCTACAACTTCCCGCAAGGGCGCGTCACCGACCACCGCATCAACCTGACCTTGCACCGCCTGCCCGAAGTGCTCGAAGGGCCGGGCCTGGCGGAACTGGTCGATGCGCTGATCGCCGAGGACGAGGCGAAGCGGCTGGCAGCCCTAAGTGGATAAAGGGGGAATGCCTGATACCGTCGCAGAGGCCATCCGCGATGCCACCCTGCGTCTCGCCGAAACCAGCGATACTGCCCGCCTCGACGCCGAAGTCCTGATGGCCCATGCGCTGGGCGTCACCCGTTCGCAGCTTTTGCTTGGCCGCATGCGCGATCCGGCGCCCGAGGGCTTCGCCGCGCTGGTCGAGCGGCGTGCCGCGCATGAGCCGGCCGCCTACATCACCGGCACGGCCGAGTTCTACGGCCTCGAACTCGCGGTCACCCCGGCGACGCTGATCCCGCGCGGCGATACCGAAACACTGATCGAGGCCGCCCGCGAGGCTTTGCCCGCGCGCTCGCCCACCCGCATCCTCGATCTCGGCACCGGGACCGGCGCGCTGCTGCTGGCGGCGCTGTCGGTATGGCCGGAGGCGCAAGGTGTCGCGATCGACCGTTCGGCCGAGACGCTGGCGGTGGCGCAGGTCAATGCCGATCGCCATGCCCCGACCGCCCGGCTGCTGGTGGCTGACTGGACAAAGCCCGGCTGGTCGGCTGATCTCGGCCGCTTCGACCTGATCCTCACCAACCCGCCTTACGTCGAGGATGCGGCCGAACTCGACACTTCGGTCCGTGCCTTCGAGCCTGCGGGCGCGCTGTTCTCGGGGCCGGAGGGGCTGGACGACTACCGCGTCCTCGTGCCCCAGCTTCCCGGCCTCATGGCCCCAGGCGGCGTGGCGATGGTCGAGATCGGCTGGCGACAAGCCGACGCCGTGGCGGCGATCGGCGCGGCTGCCGGGCTGTCGTCCCGGGTTCATCGTGATCTGGGCGGGCGCGACCGGGTCGTCGCGTTTTCGGGGACAAACGTACTTGGGGCGTAAGTTTCCGCTTGGAATCGTCCTCTACAATCCCTAATGATTACCGCGAACCGGCCGATGGACGATGATTTCCCATACCCGGTTCGCCTCCAGCATTTGCAAGCGGTCGGCGGCGTCAACGCAACCGACAGGGCAGATGGGGAAAATCGCGGCGGCCGGGGGGCCGGTCGGGATCATGTGACGTACGGCAGTCCGGTTGATCGGGACCGGAGCGTGCCAGGGTTTTAAAGCCCGGGGTTTTGAGGAAAGTCATCCCTTGAATAACAACAATCGTGGTAACAACCGTCGGCGCGGCCGCGGTAACAACCGTCAGCAGGGCGGCCAGCAGACCAACCGGATCGACAGCAGGGCACGTGGCAATGCGCCGCAGCTTCTGGAAAAGTATCGGAAGATGGCGCACGACGCCCACCTTAATGGCGACCGCGTGACGGAGGAATACTACCTCCAGTTCGCGGATCACTACTTCCGTGTCATCGCCGACCAGAAGCAGCGCCAGGAAGACGCTCGCCAGCCGAATCAGCCGCGCCGCGACGATCATCGCCAGAACGATTACGGCGACGATTACGGTTCGTACGACGATCCCTACGGCGAAGCGCCGCCAGCTCCCGTCGAACGCGCTCCCGTCGAACGCGCTCCGCGCCCTGAGCGTGAACAGCGTCAGTATGAGCCCCGGAACGAACACCGCAACGATCAGCGCCAGTACGAGCCGCGCAATGAGCCGCGCCACGAACAGCGCGCTCCCGAGCAGGCTGCGCCGCCCGCCGTCGAGGCTACCGACGAGGTGGCCGAAGTGGGGTCCAACCTCTACGAACCGCCCGAGAACCCCTTCGTGCGCGACAACCGCGCTTCGCGTGGCCTGAAGCAGCGCAAGCCGCGCGGCTCCCGTCGCGACGAAGGCGACGAGGCGCAGGGCGAGGCCGAAGAGGCTCCCGTCGAAGCTGCTTCTGCTCCGGTTGCTCAGGAAGAGCCCGCCGGTTTCGACGCAGCGGCCCTCCCGCCCGCGATCTCGGCCAAGCCGACCCGCAAGCGCGCCCCCAAGGCTGCCCCGGCCGAAGCTCCGGCCGCTGAGGCCGAACCTGCCGCCGAGGAAAAGCCCCGCCGTCGCCGCACCCGCAAGGCTGCCGCCGGAGACGAAGCTGCTCCCGAGGCCGTCGAAGGCTGATCCTCCTTCCCCGGCGCGCGTGCACGGGATCGTAACTGGTCCCTTGCGTCGCGCCGGTCCGGGCTTACAAGCCCATGGCGATGCAGTCCGACCGGTACGCTTCGCCTTTCCTCAGAACCCTCACCCTGGCCGTGCCCCCGCGGCCGGGTGCGCGCGCACTGGCGGCCATTGCCGCCGGTGCCCTCGCGGCCTGCGGCTTCCAGCCCCTCGCGCTCTGGCCGCTGACCCTGATCGCCGTCGCCTGGCTGCTCGAACTGGTGGTTCGGGCAAGGACGGGGCGGCAGGTCTTCCTGCTGGGCTGGTGTTTCGGGCTCGGGCACTTCACTCTCGGCAACAACTGGATCGCGACCGCCTTCACTTATCAGGCGAACATGCCCGCCTGGCTGGGCATGATCGCGGTGGTACTGCTGGCGCTCTACCTTGCGCTGTTCCCCGCAGCGGCGGCGTTGGCGGCCTGGCTGGTGGCCCGGCCCGACCGCCGCGAAGGTTCGCGCGGTTTCGCCGCGCTCGCCCTCGCTTTCGCCGCGACCTGGATCGTCACGGAGTGGATTCGCGCCTGGCTGTTCTCCGGCTTCGCCTGGAATCCGCTGGGCATCGCCCTGCTGGGCGGGTTTGAAAGCCGGGGGCTTGGCATTCTGGCGCCGTGGATCGGGACGTATGGCCTCTCGGGCGTGCTGGTCGTGGTGTCCGGCGTGCCCGGCATCATGGCCCGGCTGCCCTCCGGGAAGGTGCTTGCGCCCATAGCCGTCGCGGTGCTGGCGGGCGGGCTTGGTTTCGCCATGCAAGCGCCCGCTCCGGCTGCGCAGCCCGGCCCGGTGCGCTACACGCTGGTCCAGCCCGACATCCGGCAGGAGTTCATCGACGACCCGCGCTATTTCGAGCGCAATTTCCAGCGCCTCGCGTCGCTGTCGCTGCCGCGCACGCCGGGGGACCGGCGCGCTGTGTTCTGGCCTGAATCGGGGCTCGGCGATTTCCTGCGCGACGGCTATCCGAGCTATCTCTACCGCATCTATACGTATGCCGGTGATCCGGAGATCGCCCGACGCCGCCTGGGCCGTGTGGTCGGGCCTTACGGACTGCTGATGACCGGCGCCGTCGACCTCGTCATGGAGGGCGAGGAGGAGAAGGCGGCGCGCAATTCGGTTACGGCAATCGATGGAAACGGGGCGATCCTGGCAGGGTATTCCAAGGCCCACCTCGTGCCTTTTGGCGAGTATCTGCCGATGCGCTCTCTGCTCGGGCCGATCGGGCTCAGCCGTCTGGTCGCGGGGCAACTCGACTTCCTGCCGGGACCGGGGCCGCGCACCGTCGACTTCGGCGCCTATGGCAAGGCCGGAATCCAGATCTGCTACGAGATCGTCTTCAGCGGCGAGGTCGTCGATCCCGCCAACCGGCCCGACTATATCTTCAACCCCTCGAACGATGGCTGGTTCGGCGCCTGGGGGCCGCCCCAGCATCTTGCTCAGGCGCGGCTGCGCGCGATCGAGGAGGGCCTGCCGGTGCTGCGCTCGACAACTACGGGAATCAGTGCGGTGATCGATGCCGACGGGATCGTGCGGGCCTTCGTGCCGCGCCACCGTGCCGGTCGTCTCGATGGCCTGATCCCGCAGGCCCATGAGCCGACGCTCTTTGCCCTACTGGGCAATGCGCTGCCGCTCGCGCTTGCCGCACTGCTGATGGCGGTTGCGCTTTGCGTGGTTGCACTCGGTCGCCGTCGGGTCTAGACCCCGCACTCACATAAAGCTTCCTTTATATCCCAAGGGATCACATGCGCAGCAACTACGTCTTCACGTCCGAAAGCGTCTCCGAAGGCCATCCGGACAAGGTTTCCGACCAGATTTCCGACGCCATCGTCGATCTGTTCCTGTCGAAGGACCCCGAAGCGCGCGTCGCGTGCGAGACGTTGACGACCACCCAACTCGTTGTCCTCGCAGGCGAAATCCGCTGCAAAGGCGTGTTCGAGAACGGCGAGTGGGCCGAAGGCGCGCTCGAGGAAATCGAGAAGACCGTTCGCGCCGTCGTCAAGAAGATCGGTTACGCGCAGGACGGCTTCCACTGGGAGACGTTCGAATTCATCAACCGCCTGCATGCCCAGTCCGCGCACATTGCGCAGGGCGTCGATGCGGCGGGCAACAAGGATGAAGGCGCGGGCGACCAGGGCATCATGTTCGGTTTCGCCTGCGACGAAACGCCCGACCTGATGCCCGCGACGCTCGATTACAGCCACAAGATCCTGCACAAGCTGGCCGAAGACCGCCATTCGGGCGCGGCCCCGTTCCTTGAGCCCGACGCCAAGAGCCAGGTGACCCTGCGCTTCGAGAACGGCGTGCCGGTGGAAGCCACCGCCGTCGTCGTCTCGACCCAGCACGCGCCGGGCTACGACAAGGGCGAGAAAGAAGCCGAACTCAAAGGCTACGTGAAGGCGGTCGTGACCGAGCTTCTCCCCGAGGGCTTCGTCACCGACAAGACGGTCTTCCACATCAACCCGACCGGCTCGTTCGAGATCGGCGGCCCTGATGGCGACGCGGGCCTCACCGGCCGCAAGATCATCGTCGACACGTACGGCGGTGCCTCGCCGCATGGCGGCGGTGCGTTCTCGGGCAAGGATCCGACCAAGGTGGACCGTTCCGCCGCCTACGTGACGCGCTATCTGGCGAAGAACGTGGTCGCCGCCGGCCTCGCCACGCGCTGCACCATCCAGGTGTCCTACGCGATCGGTGTCTCCGCCCCTCTCTCGCTTTACGTCGATACCCATGGCACCGGCAGCGTCGATGACGCCGTGCTGGAAGCCGCGATCGCCAAGGTCTCGGCCGAGAAGCTGGGCGGCCTGACCCCGCGCGGCATCCGTGTCGGCCTTGGCCTCAACAAGCCGATCTACGGCCCGACCGCCGCTTATGGCCACTTTGGCCGCAAGCCCGAGGGTGACCTGTTCCCCTGGGAGCGCACCGATCTCGCCGATGCGCTGAAGGCGGCGCTGGGCTGATCTGAAAGAGCACTGCATTCCTGTCGGGTGCTTACATTCTTCCTCCGTCATTCCCGCGAAGGCGGGAACCCATCTCCTGAATTTTCGTGTTGCACGGTCAGCAGATGGGCCCCGCCTTCGCGGGGATGACGGAGGAAGAAGGAGCGGTCATACGCACCCTTCGACCAACCGCCGACGCTGTTCGATCAGCGTCGGCGTTTCTCTTGCAACGATGGGCCAAGCCGATAGCTTCGGCCGATCGACCCCAGCGCTTTTCCGGGCGTGGGATGCAAGGGACACATCCATGATCGAAACCGACCGTCGCGGCGCACTGGGCATCGCCGCCGCGCTTCCTCTCGCTTCGGCGCTACCCTCTTTGCTCGCAGGTACGGCGCATGCGGCCGAAGCAGCAGCCGCGCAGTGGGACCTCACTGACCTTTATCCCGGCCTCGACGCCTGGGACGCCGCGCGCAAGCAGGTCGCCGCCGCGCTGCCTCGCCTCGCCGCCTACAAGGACAGCTTCGGCGCCGACGCGCCCTCCATGCTCAAGGCGCTGGAGGATATCTCCGAAGTCTCGAAGACCTTCGCACGCGTCTACGTCTATGCCTCGCTGAAGGCCGACGAGGACGTGCGCGTCTCCGCCAACCAGGAGCGCAACGCGCAGGTCATGGACCTCTACGCCGCCTTCGGCGAGGCGACCGCGTGGACCGCGCCGGAAACGCTGAAGCTGGGCAAGGACAAGGTCGAAAGCTTCATCGCCGCCGACAAGACGCTTTCCACTCGCTTCGCCTTCGGCCTGCGCAAGACCCTGCGCGAGGCCCAGCACACGCTCGACGCCAGGGGTGAGGCGCTGCTGGCGGCGGTGTCCTCGCCGCTGTCCGGCCCGCAGACGATCCGCGAGCAGTTGTTCTCCTCCGACATTCCCTGGCCCGAAGTGACGCTGTCGGACGGGCGCAAGACGACGCTCGATGCGCAAGGGTACACCCTGACCCGTGACGCGCCGAACCGCGACGACCGCAAGAACGTCATGGACGGCTTCTTCGGCGAGATGGGCAAGTTCGAAAGCTCGCTCGGCGCGGCGATGGCGGCCAAGCTCAAGGGCGACGTGTTCGAGGCCCGCGCCCGCAGCTACAAGAGCTGCCTTGCCATGGCGCTCGCCCCCGGTGCGGTGCCCGAGGGCGTCTACCGCACGCTGGTGGCCGAGACGAACGCCGGTCTGCCGCAGCTCCACCGCTCGTTCGAACTGCGCCGCAAGATGCTGAAGCTGCCGGACATGCACTATTACGACATCTATCCGCCGCTGGTCAGCATGGAGCGCAAGTTCACGCTGACTGACATGCGCAACATCACCCTCAAGGCCGTCGAGCCGCTGGGCCCCGACTACGTCAAGCGCCTCGGCGCGGCGACGGCGGCGAAGTGGATGGATCCCTGGCCGCGCCCCGGCAAGCGTCCGGGCGCCTACATGAACGGCTCGGCCTATGGCGTGCATCCCTACCTGCTGCTGAACCTCGGCGAGAACTACGAGGGGTTGTCCACGTATGCGCATGAATGGGGCCACGCGATGCATTCGCTGCTGGCTGATTCGGTGCAGCCTTACGAGCTGTCCGACTACCCGATCTTCACCGCCGAGATTGCCTCGACCTGCAACGAGGTGCTGCTGACCGAGTACATGCTGAAGCAGGCGAAGACCAAGGAAGAGAAGATCTACTACCTTGGCATGCGGCTGGAGGGCATGCGCGGCACCTTCTTCCGGCAGGCCATGTTCGCCGAGTTTGAACTGAAGATGCACGAGATGGCCGAAGCGGGAGAGGGCCTGTCGGGCGAGAGCCTGACGCGCGTCTACCTCGACCTGCTCAAGCGCTACCATGGCCCGAATTTCGTGATCGACGCGCCCTACGCGATCGAGTGGGCCTATATCCCGCACTTCTACAGCACGTTCTACGTCTACCAGTACGCCACCTCTATCTCGGCGGGGACGTGGTTCGCGCACTCGATCCTGAACGGCGGCAAGGCCGAGCGCGAACGCTACCTCGATGTGCTGCGGGCAGGCGGCTCGGCCGATCCGGTGGATATCCTCAAGAAGGCCGGGCTCGATATGACCAGCGCCGATCCGTATCGCGGGCTGGTGGCGGACTTCAAGGTGACGATCGACGAGATCGAAGCGCTGATGGCGTGACGCCGTTTCCTCTCCGGGCAAGCTCGGGGAGGAGGGTGTTTCGGCGAGGAGGGATGCCGGAGTGCGGGTTCAGCTCGAAATGTGGTGCGTGCATTCGGAAATGTGCCACATTTTTAATTCGCTCTGGCGCGACTAACGGCTTGTCAGTCTTGCCTGCTTTCCGACCCTCAGCTAGGTCGGCCTCATGAAAGCTCATCTCGCTGCCGGTGTGACAGCTGCGAAACCGGCGCCGTCCTTTACATCGCAAATTCTTTCATCGACCCAGAAGCCGCTTTTGCCGCGGAGCGGGTTCTTGAAAGGTGCGCTCGTGGGTGCACTCGCATTCGTCGGTCTGTCCGGCTGCGCGGGCAATGCTATCATGGGGGGCGATGGACCTTCGCTTGGTCAGATCAAGCGGGCGACCAGAGATGATGGTCGCCCCGATGGCCGCGCTGCATTGTTGTTGGGTGTCGATGCCCCGCTTGCACGCAAGCTTGAGGGATTGGACGCACCTGAAACATTCGGGCCGACATTCGGGGCAGGCAGGCCTTACGGCTCGGTCATAGGTCCGGGTGACGCGCTGCAGATTACTCTCTACGAAGCACCTCCCGCCGTGCTATTCGCATCATCCGCACCGCTTACTTCGGCCGCTGCGACGGCCGGAGGACAGCGTGGCATGGCGCTGCCCGATATCGAGGTCGATGCGGAGGGACGCATCATGGTTCCGTTCGCGGGCCTCATCGACGTGTCAGGCAGCACGCCGCAGCAGGTCGCGGCGAAAATCGTCGCGCGATTGAGGGGCAAGGCGCATCAGCCGCAGGCTCTGGTCAGCCTGCGCGGTGCTGCGTCGGCGGTTACAGTGGTCGGCCAAGTGCGATCAAGCATCCGCATGCCGCTGACTTCACGGGGCGAACGTGTGCTCGACGCCATCGCCGCTGCGGGCGGCCCAAGTGAGCCGGTCGAAAAAGTCAGTCTGCAGATCACTCGTGACGGGCGGAGTGTCCAGATGCCGCTGGATCAGGTCATCGCCTCGCCCGGCGACAATATCTTCTTGCGCCCTGCCGACGTGCTCACGGTTAGTTATCAGCCTCGCAGCTTCACCGTGCTTGGTGCGACTGGTCGCAATGATGAGATCAAGTTCGAAGCGCGGGGCATCACTCTGGCGCAGGCCCTGGGCCGGATCGGCGGACTGCGCGACGATCGGGCCAATCCGGGTGGCATCTTCGTGTTTCGACTTGAGGATGCCGCAACGATGGTGACGGTACTGCCCGGCGCGGACCTTGCTGGTGTGACAGATGGTGATGGCAAGGTGCCGGTCATCTACCGTGCGGACCTGCGCGATCCGGCCACTTTCTTCGCGGCACAGCACTTTGCGATAAGGGATCGCGATATCGTCTACGTCACCAATGCACCGGTCGCCGATTTGCAGAAGTTCGTGAACATTATCGGCGCCGCCATTTATCCAGTCGTGACCGTCCAGGCCGCCGGGCTCTGAGCGTTACAGCCTTCGATTATTCCCCAGGCCTGAGGCGGCGGTCCGCCCGGCGATGTGAAAAGAATTGCGATGCAAAGCATGTTCAAGCGCCTTTTGAAGAAGTCCGCCGGAGTAGGTGTCCTTTTTCACGTGTGCGTATCGGTGCCGACGTTGCTCGCGATCCTTTATTTCGGACTGCTGGCCAGCGATGTCTATATTTCCGAGTCGCGCTTTGTCGTACGTAGCCCCAACAAGCCGGAAACAACCGGCTTCGGCGTATTGCTCAAGTCAGTAGGCTATTCCAGCGCAGGTGAAGAGATCTACGTTGCTAACGACTATCTGCAGTCTCGTGACGCACTGCGTGACATCAATCGGGGCGGTATTGTCGCCAGGGCGTACGGTTCGTCCGCGATCTCAGCGTTCAATCGTTTCAATGCGCTGGGCCTGGATGGCTCCTTCGAAGCCCTGTATCAATATTTTTCGAACAAGGTAACCGTTCAGCACGAGACCGCAACTTCGATCACGACCCTCGAGGTGCGGGCTTACACGGCGGCGGAGGCCAAGGCATTCAACGAAGCATTGCTGCATCAGGCAGAGCAGTTGGTGAATCGGCTCAATTCGAGGGCGCAGAAGGATTTGGTCGCGTCCGCTACCGAGGAAGTCAAGCGGTCCCGCGGCCAGGTCGACGAGACTGCGCGTGCTCTAGCGGAATACCGGAACCGGGCCGGCCTGGTCGACCCCGAGAAGCAGGCAGGTCTCCAGCTTCAGATGGTATCGAAGCTGCAGGACGAACTGATTGCCGCGCGCATCCAGCGAGACCAGATCCGCGCGTTGGCTTCCAACAGTTCGGAACTGAGCGCTTTCGATGCTCGCATCGCAGGGCTCGAGAAATCAATCGCAGACGAAACGGCCAAGGCTGCGGGGGGGCGTGGAAAAGATGGTTCGCTGTCCAGCGCTGCGGTGGAATACCAACGCCTTCAACTCGACAGCCAATTCGCCGACAAGCAGCTGGCCGCAACCCTGTCGGCGCTGGAGGAAGCTCGGCTCGATGCCCAGCGCAAGCAGGCTTACGTAGAGCGCATCGTCCAGCCCGGTCTGCCCGATGACGCCCTTGAGCCGCATCGCCTGCGCGGCATCTTTGCTACGCTCGTCATGGGACTGATGGCCTGGGGTATCTTCTCGATGCTGCTCGCCAGTGTGCGGGACCATATGGAATGAGCAGCCTGATCGGCTCCGCGCGCGTTCAGGGCAGGGTGATCCATGCTCTGCTGATGCGCGAGGTGCTGACCCGCTACGGCCGGCACAACATCGGTTTTCTGTGGCTGTTCGTGGAACCCATGATCTTCACCCTGGGCGTCGCAGCGCTGTGGTCGGCGTTTCATGCGGTGCACGGGTCATCGCTGCCGATCGTGGCCTTCGCCGTGACGGGGTACTCCAGCATCCTGTTGTGGCGCAACATGGGGTTCCGCACCATTGGCGCCATCGAGCCGAACCTGTCGTTGCTCTATCACCGCAACATCAAGCCAATCGACATCTACCTGTCGCGTCTGCTGCTGGAAGTTATCGGCGCGACGGCGTCCTTCGTGGTCGTGTCGTTCATCTTCGGCATGATGTCCGACGATATAACCTGGCCTGAAAATTTAGCGGAAGTTATTGCTGGCTGGACCCTGCTCGCCTGGTTTGGGGTCGGTCTGGCGATCCTGGCCGGCGCTGTGTCGGAAGAGCACGAATTCGTGGAGAAGCTGTGGCATCCGGCACAGTACCTCCTTGTGCCATTGTCGGGCGCCGCGTTCCAGGTCGATGCGCTGCCCACCGCATTGCAAAAGCTGGCCCTCTATCTTCCGATGGTGAACGGGGTCGAGATAGTGCGAGAGGGTTTCTTTGGCTCGAAGTTCCACGCCCATTACGACGTCGGTTATCTAGTGACCGTGAACACCGTTCTGACGGTACTCGGGCTGGCGCAATTGCGCAAGATCGCGCGGGAGATCACCCCGGAATGACCCCCGGCCCGATCACTCTTGAAAACATTACGAAGATCTACCGCACCCGTGCGGGACCACATCGTGTGCTCGACGATGTCTCGCTAACGATCCGGCCGGGGGACAAGATCGGCGTGCTCGGCCCTAATGGCGCGGGCAAATCGACCTTGGTGCGTATCGTGAGCGGTGCCGAGGAACCGACGCGCGGCAAGGTCACACGAGGAATGAGCATCTCGTGGCCGATGGGCTTCGTGGGCGGGTTTCAGTCGAGCCTGACGGGATACGACAACTTCAAGTTCATCTGCCGCGTCTATGGGCAGGATCCCAAGGCGCTGTATGGCTTCGTGCAGGATTTTTCCGAATTGGGGCATTTCCTGCGCGAACCCGTACGCACATATTCCTCAGGCATGCGTGCCAGACTTGCCTTCGCCATATCCATGGCGATCGATTTCGACTGCCTAATCATCGACGAGGTGATCGCGGTCGGAGACAAGCATTTCCAAGAAAAGAGCCGCACTGAACTGCTCGACAAGCGGCGGCACAAGACGATGGTGATCATCACTCACGAGATGCATTTCATCCGTGAGAACTGCAATCTTGTTTATGTCGTACGGGGAGGGGAACTCCACCGGTTTGAAGACATCGAGGAAGGAATTCACTTCCACGAGAGCTGGTTCGGATAACTATTCCGGCTGGCCGCCTCGCCCGGTCATCTGTCTGTTCAGCCATCAGGAGGCTGCTATGCCAAGGATCGCTCACTTCTGCACCGCCATCCTGATGATGGCAGCTCCTGCGACTCTAGCTGCCGCTCAGGACAATCCTGAGCGGACCGCGGAGGCCGATGGCAAAGGCCAGGCCGCGGACATTTCCGCCTATGGAGCTGATGGCAAGGGAGAGGCCGACAGTGCTCCTGCCCTCGCCCGAGCAATCGCGGCAGCGGGTGTCGGTGGAGAGGTCGTGATCCCGGCAGGTCGTTATCATTTATCCCGCAACCCTCTGCGAGGTGTGGCGGGGTCGATCACTATCCGCAGTTCGGCGCAGGCCATTTTTGCCGGTCCAGGGGCAGCGGGAGTGAATGGCTTCAATCATACCTTGACCAACGGCTACAACACCAGTGCTGGCTCCTGGCAGGTGTGGCGTGACTTGCCGGCGCCACAGGCGGGGGCGGATACCACTCAGGGCTGGGCGCAGGAATTGATCGGGCCGGCGCGCGGGGCGATGTCCCAAGTGCTGGGCTATATGGGGGCGGACAGCAACGGCAACACCGCAGATGGCAATGTCCAGGAGGTGCTCAACCTGGTGCAGAACGTTCATGCAGCAGATCGGATAGGGACAGGCATCTACAAGCCATTCGAAATCGATCTGAACGTGGATGTATCCGCTCCGGGCGCCGTGACATCCGCGAACGGCGCAGGTCTTATCGGGATGTTGCTGACGGGGGGAGGCGCGGGAGGTCCCCATCAGGGCTCGGGGATGCAGGGGGTGCTGTTGCAGCGGACCACGGGCGCCTGGGGCAAGGCTCTCGTCGTGCAAAACGCTGCCAAGGGCCTTGAAGTCAACGCATCGCGCATCCCGATCGATATCCAGACCACTTATTACGGGGCGGTGGGGGATCCCGCCTGTCCGCGCGACAGCAATCCGCAAGGCTGCACGGTCGGTGCGGGCATAGTCTTTTCCAACGCCCCTGCATTTGCGGGTACGGTGTTCGCGGCGGGACAACTTGCGAATGGGAACGATACGGTAACGCTACGCAGGGCCAGCGACAAGGCGCCTGCGGGAACTCTGCTGAGGCTGCGCAACGCGGCGGATGATGCGGACCTCGCGAGCATCGATGCGCAGGGCCATCTAACTTCGACACTAGTGCAGATCACTGGGACTGCCCTCGCGGCCCTGCCCCGATGCGACGGCACCAGCGCAGGGTCCATAGCTTTTGTCACCGATCTTGCCGAGCCCGTCACACGCTGGCGGCAGGAAGTCACACGGGGTGGCGGCCACGAAAGCGCATTCGTGGCCTGTGACGGAACAGCGTGGCGGGCCCATTAGGCGGCAGGAGCGAGAGAGAGAGAGAGAGAGAGAGAGAGGAGGGCGGCTCGAGCCGCCCCGCCCTTCATTCAGTCGAAACTGGCAATCAACTGGGACCAGTATTCTCGAGAGGTGATGTCGTCGTAGGCACCGGCCCACTGGGCGCCTGCCTGCTCGCTTTCGCGGGCATATCGCTTGATCACCTTGTCGAAGTGCTTGCCGATCTCGGCATAGACGTCCGGAGCGAAGCCGAAGTAGTGCAGGGCGCCATTGTCGGGATCGCTATAGGCGAAATCGGACTGCATGGGCATCGCCGTCCAGCTGATGTCCATACGCTGGGGAAACACCACGAGACGGCGGAACGGATTCGAGGCCAGCGTAGGTAGTTTGTGGCCATTGAAGCTGTGTCGCTGCAGGAAGCGATAGACCTTGCCCCTGGCGTTGCCCGGCCCGATTGCCATGCGCCCGACCGGCAGCCGGTCCAGCTTGCGATAATTGGCGTTGAAGCGCTTGTACTGCGCCATCACCCCCTGATGTACGGCATCGAAATCCTCGTCCCGGAACGCCGCGGGGCCATCGAGGAAGCGTTCCACCGCCATGCTTAGGAGGTAAGCCGAACCGTACTGATTCGTGCTGACGAAATTGCGGAAGCGTGCTCGCAGCTGCTTCTCCACGCGCTTAAGGCGCTTGGCGAGCATGCGTTGCGGCTTAGCCTGCAGCACGAAGCCGTCGTTCATCATGCGGTCAATCATGCGGGGCAGGTGGCCGCTGAGGCGGATCAGTTCGTTGCGGATATTGTAGAATGCGAACCAGCCTTCGACTTTGGCGTAATACGGTTCGTGCCACACCGCGATGCCGGGCACGGTCCATGTTCTGCGACCGGCAATGTCGGCGCGGACGCCGTAGTCCACGTCGTCGAGATGGACAAAGATCGGCAATGGCATGCCATTGCGGGAGAATGCGGCCTTGCTCCCGCCGAACAGCCACCAACCGTTGAAGTTCGTGTACATGTTGCGGGCGAGAGCGTTCTTGGCCTCCGGTGTGTCGAGACGTGACGGCGGCATACGCGCCTCCACGGTCTCGAAGCGGTCGGCTCGCCAGTAGGCGCTTGCATCAGCCAGCTTTACCGGGTCGTAGACGTCCATCTGCACGCCGCCTACAAAATCCTCGTCTTCGACCTGGAAGCGGAACAGATTCAGCATCCTCGCGATCGAAACCGCATCGATGTCGGCATCGTCATCAAGGAGGATGATGTGGCTTGACGAGGAATCGTCCAGCGCCACGTGAATCCCGCGTCCGAAACCGCCTGCCCCGCCGACGTTCTTCTGAGCGATCACCTGGATGCGCTCGGTCGAAAGGCCCGGTTGGACAGAAAATGTGCGGGCGTTATCGACGACGATCACCCGCCAGTTTGCAGTTTCGGCATCGAGAATGTGCTTCAGGGTTGCGAGGTTGTTCTGCAACTGAGAGACACGATTGAAGGTGCAGATGACGAAGGCCGGGGTGACTTCGCGCTGCGGCGTGGCGCCGATCTCCCAGTCGGCCGAGAGCACTTCCACTGCGCCAAACAGCGGCGTCACGGTGAAGCTCCAGCGCCCTGATACGCCATCGGCGGTGACGATCTCGAACGGCATCACAATCTCGTGCTCATGCCGGTAGGGGTCGACCGTCGTTTCGGAGATCAGATAGTTGCCGACATAGCGGTAGACGTCCTTGCCGCCGCCGCTGTGAGCGGTCGATGCAACGCGACGGTGACCATTCTGGTCAGTATGCAGCAAGCCGACTTCGGCCGCCCCCTTGAGGCGCAAGCGCAATCGGAAGCGTTCGACCCGCGTCGTGCCGAAAACCTCACGGTCATAGAGCGAACTCATCGCCCCATCGACCGTGAGGGAATGTCCTCCCAGGACCAGCGGGCAGCCGTTTGCGGTCGAGGGGGGCTCGCCTTCAAAGTACAACGGATAGCGTACTTCGAGCGGGCGCATGTTGATCGGGAAGAACGGCGCGTAGCTGGCTGCCTCGGCAGAGTGTGGCATCGGCGTTAGACCTCCACCGCTTGGCGGTCGGCGAGATAGGCCTCGGCCACGTCCATGGCCCGGTCAATCGTCACGTCCATGTCGAGGTACTGGTAGGTTCCCAGGCGCCCGACGAACGTGACGCCCTTTTCCTGCGCTGCGCGGGCTTCGTACTGCTCTAGCAGCTGTGTTTCGGCCACCATGCGGATCGGATAATAGGGGATGTCGTCAGGGCCGCACAGCCGGCTGTACTCGCGGAACACAATCGTCTTTTCGAAGTCCGCAGCTTCCCAGGGTGCAAAATGCTTGTGTTCGGAGATGCGTGTGAAGGGTACGGTTTCGTCCGGGTAGTTGATGACCGCGGTTCCCTGATAATCGCCCTCGGCGCGCTCGGGGACGAAGTCCAGGGTGCGATAGCCGAGGCGGCCCAGGTCGTAATTGAAATAGCGATCTAGCGGCCCAGAATAGAACGTGTGCGCGAAATCTTCCGTCAGGTCCTCATGGCGCGCGCCCAGACGGACCTCGATACCCGGATGGTCGAGGATGCTGGCCACGATCGCGGTGTAGCCGTCGCGCGGCATGCCCTGGTATGGGTGGTTGAAGTAGTTGTCGTCGTAGTTGAAGCGCAGCGGCAGGCGCTTGAGGATCGACGCAGGAAGCTCGCTCGGCTCACAGCCCCACTGCTTGCGGGTATAGCCCTTGAAGAATGCTTCGTAGAGGTCGTTCCCTACAAAGCGCAGCGCCTGCTCCTCGAAGGTCTGCGGATCGCTGATGTCCATGCGTGCCTTGGATTCGACGAAAGCGCGTGCCTCGGCGGGAGAGAATGCCTCGCCGAAGAACTGGTTGATCGTGTGTAGGTTGACCGGCAGCGAATAGACCTTGTTGGCGACGTTCGCCTTCACGCGGTTGACGTAGGGCATCATCACGCCGTGACGGTTGATGAATTCCCAGACGCGCTCGATTCCGGTGTGGAAGATATGCGGGCCGTACTTGTGAACCATCACCCCGGTTTCCGGATCACGTTCGGTGTGACAATTGCCGGCGAGATGATCCCGCTCGTCCAGGACTAGGCTGGTGATGCCCTTTTCGGCGAGCATCCGCGCGATCACCGCACCGGAGAATCCGGCACCTACAATACAAATTCGCATGATTCACAAGCCTCGTCAGAAAGTCAGTAGCGGTGTGGTCGGCAACAGAAGACCCACTGGATGACCGCAGGAAGAAAGGAGAGTCGATTGGCGGCGGTAATGGCGAATTTTCTCAAAGCAACAGAATAACTCGTCATAAAATCAACGGATGACAATCTGTTAATGTGCCGATGTGGCAGTCACGCCGAGCGTAGTTCCAAGCGCGGCCTGAGGGACGTCCTGATGAAAGCGCACCAGCATGCCTGTCATGGCCCTGAGGCAGCGCAGCATGGCACGGCGGCTCTCTGCCGGGTCGCGGCGATAAACCCGCGCAGTGCCGCCATTACCATCCTGTTCGATCACCAGCGACGGGCGCTGCGTATAGTCCGGTCGCCAGTGATCGCCATGCGGGAGCACGTAGGGTGTCGCTCTGCCGACTGGAAGGCCACACAGATCCAGCACCAGCCGTCCCACCATGCGAAGAGAGCGTGCGAAGCCGGAAAGCCGGATGGGGTGCAGGGTGAGTGCACTCGAGGCTTTTCCGCCGTCCGCCTCATCGCTTGCCAAAGCCATCGCCGAGGTCGCAGCTATGAGTTGGGCATGTTCCCGATGCGTCCAGCACGCCATCGCGGCAGGACCGGCATTGAAGGCGGCGATGCCGAACGTCATCGCTCGCACACGGTCGTAATCGTAGCGCAGCAGATGATGAGTAAAGCCGCCAACCAACTTGCCGACGGCTTTCAGCCTGCCGATCCGGCGATGGAGGGCATTGGCAAAGAGGCTGTTACGCCGATCGTAGAACATGTGCCACGGGGCGGATTTGCCAGCGAAGGGCATGTGCCATACCGCCAGACCGGGCCATCCCAGGGTCGGCATTCCCGCACGCTTCAGGCGATAGCCGAATTCCACGTCGTCGCCGCGGATGAAGCAGGGCATCGGTAGCCCGACCTGTTCCAGCGCCTCGATCGGGAAAGCAAAGCACCACCAGCCGTTGAAGTCGGGGCGATGCACGCGGGCCAGGAAGTCCACTCCTGCCGCTGTCGCGATGTCACAGCCGTCGGGTGGTACGACATGGCCGATGCCGAAGCTGCCGGGAAGCAGCATGTCGCCGGCGCTGAACAACTGCGTACGCGCATGATAGTCGAACATGGCTCCGCCCAGACAGATTTCTGGGCGAGCGAAGGAGAGGATCGCGGCTGTCCGTTCGACGAGATCGTCAGGCATGTCGATGTCATCGTCCATCAGCAGGACGTGAGTGATGTCGCCTGCGGCGTGATGTTCGACCATTCCGCGCGTGAAGCCACCGGCACCGCCGCTGTTTTCCTGGTCGATCCAGCGGATCGCGGGATCGGTCGGAACTTGCCCGCGCAGCCGTTGTTCAAGCCCGGGTTCGCCGTGGTTGACCACCACCGCGCAGCCGCCGGCCATGTGCCGGTGCAGGCGGACGAGGTTGGACACGAGGAACGGCTCGCGGTTGAAAGTGGTGATCACCACGCCGATGCGTGGCGTGCGTTCGGGCGCCTGCGCGCTTTCCCAGGCAGCAGAAATTACTGGATCAGTATGAGGGCCGGTCGGTATGATCTCCAGCAGCAGACAACTGTCCGGTCCGTCCGCCGGGGCCAACGATGCCGACAATTCCACCTCGTCCGTTTCGGTCCCCGGGCTCCAGGAGGTTTCAGCCAGTAGCGCTTCTCCTCCGACGTCATCCAGCCGACGGCGAAGCAGCCGCAGCCGGGCCGGTGCACGTAGATGACAGCGCAGCGAAACGCTTTCGAGCGCAGTGAAGCGCGCCCAGTAACTTTCCGGAAAGATGTCGAACAGGCCATCGTGCCGGATCACCGGCGTCGTGGCTCGATTCGGCTCCCGGGACAGGCGATGCAGAACGAAAGGGGGGCGGCCGTGCCGCTGGCGAATAGTCACACTCATCGCAGGGTTTGCGTCTTGGCGTCGCTGGTCTCGGTAGGGCTTGGGAGGATTCTCCACTCGTTATGCATTATAGGACGTCCGGGCAAGGTTGCGGGCAGGCAATCGCATCAATCCTCCAGTTCTTTGCGACGAATGCGACGATGACGGAGAGAAAGTACGAGAGCCTTTGCCCATCTTGTCCCTCACGATCGCAAGATTTCGACCCTAGCTCCCGTCATCGACGGGTGCACGCCTGCCTACCGGACGCCACGGTTGTCCCACGTACTTCTCAAATCTGTCGCGCACGCTCCAGAGCCAATTCACCCGCCGTTCCGCAATACCCGGGAGGCTGAGAACGTCTCCGCCCAGCCACGGCAGGAAAGGATTGCGGCGCGCATATGACCAGATTTCCACTCGTTCGCCCGGGCGAGCCGAGGCGCCGCGCGCGTGAAACCCCACCGTGTCGGCAACTATCAGCGTGTTGCCCGGGACGGCCAGTCCCTCGGGCAGGGGAAGGTTCATCGCGGTGCGTTCATGTTCCGGCACACGGGGGGACCCTCGCGCGGAGAGGCGGTCGGTCGTCTGCGGGCAGGCCAGGGAGCGCTGGTGTTCCCAGGCGAGGCGCTCCGGGGTGAAGCGATGCGATCCCCGAACGAACGTGAACGGTCCTTCGTCTTGGGCTACGGGATTCAGGAACAGCCAGGCCTTGAGCGAGGAGTGGAAGCTGTCGGCGTGAATTGTCTCTTGGGGATCGGTCTCGTTCGACCCGTCATGGCTCAAGATGGTCTGGACGTAGTGAAGCGGGGTGGTCCGAAAACTGGCCACATAGTGAAACAGTGCCACCAGATCCTTGCGCTCCAGCATCGCGCGCAAGGCTGGAATCGCCGTGAGCATTGCAGGATCGATCGCCAGCCTGCGGGTTACGGCATCGCCCTGCCGCATTTCCCGGGCGGGGCCTTCGTAAGCAAGCACAGCGGCGCGAAGTTCGGCGAACTCTCCGGGAGGAACAATCTCCTGAATGACCACGAAACCGTCGCGATCAAACGCCGCGCGCCAGTCGGCACGCACCATGGGGGCAAGGCGGCGCCTGCGCCAGGCACACATCGCCGCCGCCAGCCTGACCCGCGCGACGTGAAGGCCAAGTGTGTTCAGTCTCCGCGACCCGATCAATGGATTGTCCAGAAAGCTCTTGGCACCCGTCAGCAGCTGCAGGGCCGAAAACGGCAAGAGCAGCAAAGTCCTGATCGTCGATTTTCTGTCAATAGCAGGCATACTTGGCCGATTGCGCCCGGCGAATGTCCGATGCAACCGGAAATACGGCAGCTTGGACAGAGGCCGGGGCGAAATGGCGCTATGCTTTCACCACCTCGTCGATGGCCATAAGCCGGGCGAGAAGAGGTTCGAAATGGGCGAGAGGCAGTGCATTCGGGCCGTCGGAAAGCGCGTTTTCCGGATCCGGATGCGTTTCCATGAACACGCCCGCGACCCCTGCCGCGACCGCGGCGCGTGCGAGAAGCGGGACATATTCGCGCTGGCCGCCGGATCGTTCGCCAAGGCCGCCGGGCTGCTGGACCGAATGTGTGGCGTCGAAGACGACGGGACAGCCGGTCTCGGCCATGATCGACAGCCCGCGCATGTCGGAAACCAGCGTATTGTAGCCGAATGACGTGCCGCGCTCGCACAGCAAGAAGGCGTCGGCCTCCTTTCCGGCGGCGGTGGCGGCGTTGCGGGCCTTGGCGACGACCTGTTTCATGTCGGCTGGCGCCATGAACTGGGCCTTCTTGATGTTGACCGGCTTGCCGGAGGTGGCCACCGAAGCGATGAAGTCGGTCTGCCGGGCGAGAAACGCGGGGGTCTGCAGCACGTCCACGACTCCGGCCACAGCGGAAACCTGCGCAGTTTCGTGGACATCGGTAATCACCGGCAAACCGGTTTCGGCACGCACCTTCTCCAGGATGCGCAGGCCTTCTTCCATGCCTAATCCCCGAAAGGACTTGTCCGAACTCCGGTTGGCCTTGTCGAAGGAACTTTTGAAAATAAGGAAAATTCCCAGCCGCTGCGCCACTGCGGCAAGCGTTTCGGCGATGGAAAGCGTCAACTCCTCGCTTTCGATGACGCATGGCCCGGCAATTGCGAATAGAGGCGTTTTCGGAGCAATCAGATGTCCGCAAAGAATCATGGTGTGAGCCTTGGTCAGCCGATGGGTAGTTATGGGTAGCGCAAATCCGGCAGGTTAAAATTTTGAAGTCCCCGGGCTTGCCGGATGTTCCCGGTCAGACCGGCGATGACATCGGGCAAGGATCGCGATACGGCGTTTCCCTTGGCCCGGAAAAAACTGGCTGGCAATCCCCGCGCGCTACGATCGGATTGATTCACGGGAGCGTCATCAGTCGCCAATTAATGATTGCAAGCAACCAGTTATGACGAGAATCAAGGCGGTATGACAAAAGCACTTTTCCAGACACGGTCTTCCGCATCCGCGTTGAAAACACTGGACATCGAACTCGAAGCGCTCGAAGCGCTCAGGACCGCTCTGCAGTCGCCTGCCCTCGGCAACGAGGTTGATCGCGCTATCCAGACCCTCGCCGCGACGCGAGGGCGAGTTATTGTAACCGGCATGGGCAAAAGCGGGCACATCGCACGCAAGATTGCCGCGACGATGCGTTCCACTGGAACGTCCGCCCTCTATCTGCATCCCGGCGAGGCGAGTCATGGTGACCTCGGTGTCATCACTCCGCAGGACGTGGTCCTCGCGATCACGTGGTCGGGCGAGACGGCAGAGTTGGGTGACATCTTCCACTATTGCCGGATCTACGGCGTGACGCTGATCGTCGCCACTTCGCATGCGCACAGCACGGCGGGCCGGGCGGCTGACATTTGCCTTGCGATGCCCCCCGTTCGTGAGGCTTGCCCGAACGAACTGGCGCCCACGTCGTCCACCACGCTGCAGCTTGTGCTGGGCGATGCGCTAGCGGTGGCCCTCATAGAAGCCCGCGGCTTCACCTCCTCCGACTTCAGGGTCTTCCATCCGGGCGGCCAGCTTGGGGCGAAGCTCTGCACGGTGGGGGAAATTATGGGCGTCGGCGAAGCGGTCCCGCGTGTGGGTCGGGATGCCACGCTCATCAGTGCGACCCTGGAGATGAGCCGCAAGCGGTACGGCTGCACCGCCGTAGTTGATGCGGATGGGCGCCTGGTGGGAGCGTTTACGGACGGCGACCTGCGGCGCTGCATAGCGGTGCATTCGCTCGAAGATAACATCGGCCTGCACATGTCGGAAAATCCTCTCACCGTCGCTCCCGACATCCTGGCTTCCGAAGCGCTGCGCATACTCAACGAGAACGCCGTCTCCGTACTGTTCGTCGAGCAGCAGGGCACGCTTGCCGGCATCGTTCATATACATGACATCGTCAGGACTGGGGTTGCCTGACGTTGCCTGATCTCATCGTTGTTCCGGCGCGCTATGGTTCCACGCGGATGCCGGGAAAGCCGCTGATGCAGATAGGGGGCCGCACCATGCTGGAGCGTGTGATTGCGGTCGCCCGGCAGGCGGCCGATCTCGTGGGCAACTGCGAAGTCGTTGCCGCTACCGACGACGATCGCATTGCCGCGCATGCGCAGGCGCTTGGCGTCGAAGCGGTCATGACTTCGCGGGAATGCGATTCGGGCTCGTCACGCGCCTTCGCGGCAGCGGCGGAACGGTCCGAACGACCGGAACTGGTGGTGAATCTTCAGGGTGACGCACCCTTTGTGCCGCCCGCCGTGTTGGCCGGGCTGGTTGCGGCCTTGCGTCGGGGCGGGGCGGACGTGGCTACACCCGTCTTCCAGCTCGACTGGGCAAGGCTCGACCGGCTGCGCGCGCACAAGCTGGCGGCACCTTTCAGCGGGACCACCTGCATCCGGGACGCACGCGGGCAGGCGGTGTGGTTTTCCAAGGCGATCCTGCCCGCCATACGCTCTGAAGAGGAGCTGCGCATGTCGGTTCCCAAATCGCCGGTCTGGCAGCACCTGGGCCTCTATGGATACCGCATGGCTGCGCTGGAGTGGTTTGCCGCCGCGCCGCAAGGTACGTACGAAGTCCTTGAGGGCCTTGAGCAACTGCGTTTCCTCGAGGCTGGCCGGACCATCGCAACCGTCGAAGTCGATCCTCCTTCGCACGCAATGTCCGGTATCGATACGCCAGCGGATCTCGCGATGGCGGAAGAAGCGATCGCGCGACTAGGCGATCCTTTCCCGGGCTGATAGCGCGCTCTGATGCCAGAGTCCGCATTCGTCATCGTTCGTCATGGGAATACCTTTGAGGCCGCAGAGGCGCCGCGCAGGATCGGTGCGGCCACCGACCTGCCGCTGACGGCGGCAGGGCACGAGCAAGGCGAGGCGCTCGGACGGCATTTTGCCGCTCTGGACTGGAATTTCGCGCAAGTGCTGGTGTCCCCGCTGGCTCGCACGCGACAGACGGCACAGGCGATCCTGCGGCATCTGCCCGAAGTTTCGCAACCGCAGCCCTGCGAATGGCTGCGCGAAATCGATCACGGCCCGGACGAGAACAGGCCGGAAGCCGATGTTCTGGCCCGTATCGGATACGATGCGCTGGCGGCATGGGATGAACACGCCGTGCCACCTCCGGATTGGCACGTCGATGCCCCGGCACGCATTGCTGCCTGGCGCGATCTCTTTTCTACAGCCCTGGGCGAAGTGCTGATTGTGACGAGCAATGGTGCTGCCCGTTTCGGGTTGGTCGCGGCAGGGCTGACGGAGACAGGACCGGCGGGGCTGAAACTGCGAACCGGTTCTTACGGCATAATCCGCAGGGAAAGGGACGGCGTATTGCGATTGGCGGACTGGGGGCGCCGGCCGTGACCGGCAATCTTCCCGTGCTGCGCGCGCCCCCGTTTCCCTGGGCCGACGCCACCGTATCGGTCTCGGGGGAGACGGGCGGGACGTCCGCCGATGCCGCGTCCTTGTTCGCGCTCGTCAGAGATGCGCGCGTAGGGGGCCGGTTCTGGGCCGCGCCCTCGGGGCTGGTACGTCCCGCCGGCGTCGTGCTCAAGCCCCGCGATCCTTCGGAAATCGATGCCATGCGTTGCCGGGATGCGGTGTGGATCCTGCCGTCTCGCAACAGGCGCTGGTCACGCAAGCTCATCGATGAAGAGTGGCGCGAAGATGTCGATCCCTGGACGGTCCTGCCGGGAGCGGGACGGCTCGTCGCGCATGGCGACGATGAATGGATAGTTCTTGCGCGGACCCTGGGAGTGCCGGTGGAAGTGCTGTCTTCCGGCCGGTTCGGCAGACCGCATGACGACGATGCCACGCTCGATCGACTGGCCGCGCTGGCCTTGTCCGGTGCAAGCTGGCGCGATCCCTTTACCGGCTTGGCCTCGAATGTTGAGGCGGTAGTCGGCCTGCTGGCAACATGGCGCCGGAGCCTCGATACTAATCGCGCCATCGTCGCGGCTTGCGGCATGGCGTGGTGGAAGCGGAAGGAAATTCGCCGGTTTCTCTGGCATCCCGGGCGCAGCCTCGCGATCGTATCCTCGGCGATGAAGGCCCTGCGGATCGCCCGCAAGGCCCGTCGCGGCGGGGACGGGGCGGTTGCGATCTGGCCTTCGCGCGTCTCGCCCGCGCTGTTGGCCGCGGCCGACAGAGACGCCGTGCCGCTGGTCCGGGTGGAAGACGGTTTCGTTCGATCGGTCGGGCTTGGTGTCGATCTCGTGCCGCCGTCATCGATCGTGGTGGATGTCTCGGGCATCCATTTCGACCCGCGCACGCCCAGCGATCTCGAAAGCATTCTTGATGATGCGGAGATTGCCCCCCCGCTGATCGAGCGCGCGGCGATGCTGCGCAAGGCCATCATTTCGGCCGGGATCAGCAAGTATTCCGCCGAAACCGGGCTTGCAATATTACCCGCCCGCCTTCCCGGAAAACGCCTCGTCCTGGTTCCCGGTCAGGTGGAGGATGATATGTCGGTGCTTGCGGGCGGGGGCGGGCTAACCTCTAACCTTGAACTGGTGCGCCGAGCGCGCACGCTGGAACCCGATGCCGAGATATGGTTTCGTCCGCATCCCGACGTGGACGCCGGCCATCGCCGGGGCGCTGTCCCCGATTCCGAAATCCTCAAGCATGCCGACCGCATCGCGCGCGGGGGCGGAATGGCGCCATTGCTCGATGCGGTCGATGCGGTGCACGTGTTGACCTCCCTCACCGGGTTCGAGGCCCTGATGCGGGGGCGGGAGGTCACCTGCCACGGCACTCCGTTCTATGCCGGCTGGGGCTTGACCCGCGATCTGGGCGAAGTGCCCGCCCGAAGGACCCGAAAACTGCCGCTCGATGCACTCGTAGCGGGGGTGCTGATCCTTTACCCGCGTTACCTCGACCCGGTGACAGGATTGCCCTGCCCGCCCGAGGTGCTGGTGGGGCGCATGGCTGCAAGAAAGGCGACCAACCGCCTGCGATGGATAATGCCGCTGCGCCGTTGGCAGGGCAAATTGATGGGTATTTTTCGATGAGCGTCATTCTCGATATCTCCCGTCTGATCTCGCGAATCCGCTATTCGACTCCCTCGGGAGTCGATCGGGTGGAGATGGCCTATGCGCGCGGGCTGCTGTCGCATTACGGGCAGGAAATGGCCTTTTCCGCCGTACACCCGCTGGGATGCTACGGCCGCGTGCCGCACCGGGCCGCGCTGGATTACCTGGACGAGCTCGAACGCCGGTGGTCCAGCCGGGAGGATGGTCCCCGGCAGCGTTCGCTGCATTCCGTGCTGCCGCAACTGGCGGCACTGCTGCCGATGGGAAAAGCGGCCGCTTCGCAAGGCGTGTATGTGCAGGCATCCCCGCATCACCTCACCAACATGGCCAAGGTGCGACGGATACTGCAGCGGGAACAGGCCAGGTTCCTGTGCCTCGTGCACGATCTCATTCCCATCGAGTTTCCCGAATACGCACGCCCGTCCGGTGCAGCGCTTCACAAGCGCCGGATGGAGACCGTGGCCATGGCGACTGCGCAAGGCAGGGGGGCGGCCGTCGTCAATTCTGCCGCGACGGGGCGTGCCTTGCAACCCTGGCTGGAGCCCGGCACGCCGATCCACGTCGCGCTGTTGGGCACCGAGGCATTGCCGCCCGCAGTGCCGGATACCGGTGATGGTCGCCCATACTTCGTCTGTCTTGGCACGATAGAGCCGCGCAAGAACCATCTGCTATTGCTTCATCTTTGGCGACACCTGGCGGAGACCTTGCCTGTTCAGGAAGTCCCGCGTCTCATTGTCATCGGCCGGCGTGGCTGGGAGAACGAGCAGGTGATCGACATGCTCGAGCGCTGTCCGGCGCTTTCCGGTCATGTCGAGGAATTGGGCGGTTGTCCGGATATGCGTCTGTCTTCGTTGCTGCGCGGTGCCCGTGCGTTGCTCATGCCTTCGTTTGCGGAAGGGTACGGCATGCCGGTAGCCGAAGCGCTATCCGTCGGTACGCCGGTCATCTGCAGCGATCTGTCTGCATTGCGTGAAGTGGGTGGCGCAGTGCCCGATTATCTCGATCCCCTCGATGGACCGGGCTGGAAGGCGGCGATCCTCGACCATACCTTGCGAGGCGATCTGCACCAAGCGCAACTGGCTCGCCTGCCGGGGTGGCATAACCCGAGCTGGCCGGAGCATATGGCGGTCGTGACCCGGGCTATCGAACTGCTTCAGTCGGGCTGATTACCGTCGCCGGTCGCTTGCGAAGCGGATGCTTCATTCGATGCGTCGAGATCGCTGGGTTTCAGCATCAATTCGTGCCGTTCGCCCCGCGCTCGATGGCCTTGCGAATGTCCTTCACAAAGCGCGAGTGGCGCACGGCCTGGAGGAACAGGTTCTGAAGCAGATTGCCCCAGAAGCGACAGGGGCGCTTGATTTGGATAAGCAGGATGTAGCGATCGTCTTCGCTCTCGTTCCACACTTCATGGTTGTACATGTCATCGAAAAGGAACGAGTTTCCATCCTTCCAGTGCATGACGTGGAGGGTTTCACCTTCTTCGATATGCATGCGGCATTTCTCGCGCTCGCGCGGGGCCTTGAGCGCCAGATGGTAGGTGAGCATGCCCTTGGTCATGCCCCAGTGGCGCGGGATATGACCGCCCGCTTCCATGACCGAGAAGTTGGCGGTCACCAGCCCGGGCACCTTTTCGATCAGCGCCGCCGTCACCGGTGCGCGGGCGGCGTTTCCGGGCATGCGATAGCCATAGCCCTTGAGGAAGAAAGCCCGCCAGCGCCGGTCGGCCGCGATGCGACCGTGATCGAATGAGAGGTCGCCGAGCGAAGGAATGTCCTCGGCGCGAATGCGCACGGCTTCGTCGCGAATTGCTTGCCAGTTATGCTCCAGCTCCGCGATCCAGGGAAAGAATGCCTTGTCATGGATCGCGGCGTCGGGGATCCGCGAGTTTCGCATGATCACCGCATCGATCCTGGGGCGCAGATCCTTGCCGATCTGGAACAGCGATTTGTTGACGAATGGGACCTTCCAGCCTCGTGCGTTGACGGTCTGCTGCCAGTTCATCCGGTATTCTCACGCTTGAGCGAGCGGATGTGCGTTCCGAATATACGGTCCCAGAACAGCGCCGATATGGCGAAGTTCGCATCCTCGTCGACGTAGTGATGGCGCATGTGGTGGCGCTTGAACAAGCCGCCGATCCGGCCGCGCATGGGCCACTGGTGGCATGCGAAGTGCACGGCGTCGTACGTCACGTACCCCGTCATGAACCCAAGCAGCAGCCACGTGCCGCTTGCGCCCCGAACGGCCAGACATGCAAGCCAGACCAACCCTCCCACCGATACGCTGACCGGCAAGGGCATCAGGCCGCGCAGGGGATCGTTGGGGCTGGCATGGTGATTGCCGTGGATCAGATAGACGAACCACTTCACGACAGGCCGGTCGCTTTCCAAATGGAACAGGTAGCGGTGCATGACATACTCGAAAAGCGTCCATGCGATGACGCCGGCAGCGATCAGTCCGGCAAAGGCCGCAGTGTCCGGATGCCGACCGGCATTGATCCATCCGACCAAGGCGATCAGGGGTAGCATGAATCCCCAGCTCAGCGCGAAAGTTCTCGGCGAGATGAGTGTAAGCTTTTCCAGACGTTCACTTTTGAACAGTCGGATGCGAGGGGAGTTGGAAACCGGAGCGGGCATCGGCTTCGATGCTGGACAGTAGGAGGGTTTGCCTGTCAAGTCGAAACGCCTCCAGTCGAGATGAACATATGACAAGAATTGGACGAGTGTGCCGTGGAGTACTTCGGCGATGACGGAGTCGTTTGCCGATACCCTTGGCGATCGGACGAGTCGCATTCTCGTGACCGGCGCGTCGGGCGGCCTCGGGGGAGCGCTGGCGCGATTCTATGCCGCACCGGGTATTCTGCTGGACTTGTGGGGGCGGGATCACGCGCGGCTGGAGATGGTGGCGCGCGATTGCCGCGCGGCGGGCGCCAAGGTGGCGACGCGCAGCCTCGACATAACCGACGTTCCGGCCGCCATAGTCGCACTGGAGGGAGAGGACTCGGCCGCGTCGTTCGACATCGCGATATTCTGCTCAGGCAGAGGGGACATCCGCGTCCCGGGCGAGCGGATCGAGCGTGCGATGCAGGTAGCCCACCTGGGTGCCGTCAACTTCACGGCACCCGCAGCGATGGCGACCGCCATGGCCGAGCGCATGGTCTCGCGCGGCCGTGGTCGCATCGTGCTGATAGGTAGTGCGGCGGCTTTCCATGCGCTTCCATTCGCCACAGCCTATTCAGGGACGAAAGCAGGCCTCGCGCGTTTTGCCGATGCACTGCGGCTTGCCGTGAAGCCTTACGGGGTAAGCGTGACGCTGGTTTCTCCAGGGTTCATCGATACCGCGGCGGGCCGCAAGGTGCCTGGACCCCGGCCGATGCTACTGGCGCCCGAAGTCGTGGCGGCTCGCATCGGCAAGGCGGCGGCTTCGGGCAAGGCGCATCTGGTGCTGCCATGGCCTTTCGTTGTCCTGCGCTGGGTAGACCGGCTGTTGCCCCGGCCATTGCGCGACCGGGTGCTGGCGGGGTTGTCTCCTCCCGACAAGGCCACCTGAAGCGCGACCCCAGAGTCAGGCAGATGGACCCAGTACCGTGTCGAGCACAGCATGGTGCAACTGGGCCGGGGTCAGGTCCGCGCGCCGATTCTCGCCGGTCAGGAGGTTGCCCGTGCCGTCCAATCGCACCATCACGTAAGGTGTATGCCTGGGGCCGCCGGGGACGGAGGCGCCCGGAATGCTCGGCCGATGGTCGCCGAAGAATACCAGCAGTGCCGGGCGGCCCAGCGTTGCAAGCTGCTCCGTCAGTGTCGTGAGCATGGCGTCACCGTGACGTACCAGACGCATATAGCCGTCCACAAGGTCCGGATTGCCGCCGCCGCGGGCATCGGGCGCCCAGGGGCCGTGGTTCTGGATGGTGACGGCGTAGATCAGGCTTGGTCCGGCCGCAGCTGCTGCCCTCGAAAGAATCACCTCGGTCATCGCCGCATCCGTGACGTAGCGCCCTTCGTCCGGTGTCGGTGGGGCGAAGGCGTCTTCGCCCACCAGTTCGGCAAAGCCGCCGGAGGGCATGATGGCGTCGCGTCCGTAGAAGCGCATGTCGTGCGGGTGGACGAACAGCGAGCGCCATCCGCCTAACCTTGAGGGGAGCGCGTAACTGCCCTCCATTCTCGCTGTCAGAAAAGGATCGTAGCGCCGAAACCCCAGTGCCTCCTCGTCCCGGCCGAACAGCACGCCGTATTCCGTGCGCATGGTATAGGCGCCGAAACCGCTGACGTTCAGGTTGCCCCATTGCATCGCGTGCTCGCGGGCCTTCGCCAGCCCGGGCAGGGCAAGGTGGCCATCGTCGAACAGTTCGACCGGGTCGGCGAAACTTTCACACTGGATGATGACGACGAGTTCGGTCGCATGTGTCGCAGGCCTGCGCGCCAGCTGCGTACATGGCGGCGGATCGGCGATGGCCTTCCAGCGCCGCCAGTAGAGGAGCACCGTCGGGAGAAGCCCTAGAGCGAGCGTATCCCCGGCAGCGTCAGGTATCGATGCCAGCTTGCGCCAGGCAGGCAGGCGCAAAGCGAGTGATAGCGCTCCCGATCCCGCGAAGAGCAGGATGAAGCCGGTCGCATGGGCGACCGGATCGGCATGTGAAAGTCGGATTACCGTACCGCACAGTACGATGGCGACCAGTCCGGCCGCCGTGCGTTGCCACAGGCGCACCGCTGATAGATAAAACTGTGGATGGCGGAAGACCGCGCCGACCAACGCGAGGTCCGAGAACAGCAAAGGCTCGCCGAGCATCGCGTACTTGGCGTTGGAGGCGAGCACGAGCAGTGACTGCACCGCCAGCGTCAGCACCATCGCCACCGCGCCGTTGCCGCACAGCGTCAGGAACAGACCATAGAGCGTCGTTGCCATGCACGTCAGCAATGCTAGGCCGGACATGCGACGCAGCTTCGCGGGGCGCGGTCGTACCAGCGCGTCGATCAGAAGCGAGCCGATCAGTGCGCCCGCGAATGTCAGGATACCTGCCGTCACCTTCCTGCCGTGCCTTATCGCTTAGGGAACCGGTCCCGCATGCGTAGCGGCTGATAGCGGGCCATCGGGGCGGAGGAAAGAGCGGCCCGGGCGGCGAGGTGCAGCAAGCCCGTTCAAGGTCGCGGGGTGAGGTCTCCGTCTGAAGGAGATAACCGGGGGCAGGGTTGCCGCGTCCCGCAGTGCACAGTAACGTATTGAGAACAGAGTGGACGTGCGAACGGGCGAGGCATCGTTCTCGTATTTGAACCACTTCGGAGCTTGTTTTTCGCGAATGTCGAAGATTTCTACCTTACTCCCTCCAATGCCTGTCGAGGGTCCGCGAACCGTACTGTTGCTGCAAGGCCTGATGGGGCCGCTGTTCCGTCGTCTTGGACAGGAACTGATCCGTGCCGGGCACCGCGTCCACAAGGTAAACTTCAATGGCGGCGACCGTGCGTTCTGGCGCCTTCCGAACGGTATCGAATATCGCGGAACGCTTGACGAATGGCCCGCGTTTTTCGCCCAACTTCTCCGGGACAAGGGTATTACAGACGTTACCCTGTTTGGTGACTGCCGGGACTATCACATGCCCGCGATCCGCCTCTGCCGCGAGATGAGCGTGCCGGTTCACGTCTTCGAGGAAGGGTATATCCGCCCCGACTGGGTGACGCTGGAACTGGGAGGGGTCAACGGCCATTCCTCGCTGCCGCGCGATCCGCAGTGGTATCGCGAGACTGCGGCCGCCTTGCCCCCGGTTCCGCCACACGCTCGGGTAACCGCCTCGTTCCGCCGCCGCGCGGTGGAAGGGTTGCTGTACAATGCCGCCGACGTGCTGACTCGCCGCTGGTATCCCGGTTGGAGCAACCATCGACCTTGGCATCCGGTGGTCGAGGGCATGGGCTGGTGGCGCAAGCTGCGTCGCCGCAAGGAACGCGAGGTTGACGCCGTCGAACTCCTGGCCAGACTGGAGGCTGCGGATGAACCCTATTTTCTCTTCCCGCTGCAACTTGATTCCGATGCGCAGATCCGGCTCCATTCTCCCTTCGCCGGAATAGCCGACGCGCTCAGGCTGGTGATCTGCTCGTTCGCCGCTCACGCCCCGGCGGGAACCCGGCTGGTCGTCAAGGAGCATCCACTCGACAACGGCGTGCGCGACTGGCGACAGGTCACCGCAGACATGGCGGCCTTGTTCGGGGTCAGCGAACGGGTCGATTATCTGGGCTGGGGCGACATCGTCGCGGTAACGCAGGGTTCACGGGGTGTCGTTACAATCAACAGCACCAGCGGGACGTTCGCGCTGGCCGCCGGTGTTCCGGTGGTCGTGCTGGGCCATGCCGTCTACGACGTGCCCGACCTCACCTGCCAGAACGGGCTCGACGATTTCTGGTGCAGCCCAGTGGCGCCTGATGCGGGGACGTTCGCAGCCTTTCGCCGGGTACTGATCGAGCAGTGCCTGATTCCGGGTGGTTTCTTCTCGGAAGAAGCACTGGAAAAGGTCGTTCGTCACGCCGTTGCACGGCTTGAAGGCAGGCCGATCGCACCGGAGTGATCAACGGGGGGTATTATTCACCTCATCCCGTCCAGTGGCGTCTTGCGTCCCGGACCGCCGGTGACCGCGACGGTCATTTCGCCAAGTCCTTCCGCCCACGCATACATGGTGTCCCCGGGTACGACCGGCCCTATCGAACGTGGCGGCGTGCCTGAGAAGATCACGTCGCCCGGATGCAGCGTCATCACCGAGGCGGCATGCTCGACCAGATCGGCGATGCCGAGGACCAGACGACGAGTATTGTCGACCTGCCGGTCCTCGCCATTGACGGTGAGACGGAAGTCGAGGGTATCCGGATCGGCGATTTCGTCGCGCGTGGTGAGCCACGGACCCATCACGCCGTAGGTATCGAAGCTCTTGCCGAAGCTGGGAAACTCGCTGCCCTGCATCGTCATGTCGAGGCCGATGCAGTAGCCTGCGACATGGTCGAGTGCCTTGGAAGCCGGGATTTCGGTACCCGCCTTGCCGATGACGATTGCGATTTCCATCTCGTGGAATGTGGTGCGCTCGGGCCAGCGCAGGACCACGCCGTCGGATGGCCCGGCAGCGGCGCTGGTCATCTTGAAGAGCAGGCCGAGGCGGCGGGGATGGCCGCCGGCCGCCAGCACTTCCTCGAAGTTACCCGCGCCGCAGACGAACTTTCCCGGATTGGCGACGGGATTCCGCAAAAGGACATGGGCGATGGGGGTTCCCTCGACGCTGTCGGCCAGCGCTTTCATCTGCGGACGCAGCGCATCGAGATGGGCGATGATCTGATCGCCCGGCGGAAAGGGCCAGCGCAATGCGGGAAGGTCTTCGGTGACGGCGGTGACGTCATGGACCGCATCGCCGCGCACGACGCCGAGACGGACCGGCTCACCATCTCGCAGCTGATAGCGGCAGATCTTCATTGCTTCCCTTTCACGCCTTTCCCGTTGGTACGAGCTTTGGCAGGCGCCTTGGCACGCAGGGCGCAGGGGACAATTGCCGGGAGTCCGGGGAGCCATCGCGATCGTCCAGAAATGCCCTTGGGAGTATTCCGGATGACAGCCGTCCGCCGCCGGGGAATGATGGCCGCAGGTTTTCGTGTCGTGAAGGGGATTCGTCGATGCTGCGCCGTTCGTCCGTCTTGGTCGCATTGCTGCTCGCCACGCCGGCGCTGAGCCAGTCGATGCCGGTTCCCAAGGACCTCTATGGCAGGTACGCGCGGGGCGGCGACTGTACCCGGCAGCCGCGCGTGATCGCGAGCCCGGCGGGGGTCTTCCTCGAAACGGCCGCGGGCAAGGCGGGGCCGCTCCCGGTCGATGTCTGCTACAGTTGCGCGGGCGGCGCGCGCTACGAAGGCATCCAGGTCTGGGTTATGGTAAAGTACGGCAGGGACAAGTGGGGCGGGGACAACATGCCCGTGACCATGATGTTCAATGACGGCGAGCGGCGCGGTTCTCTTCTGGTCGACCACGACAATACCCTGCGTACGCCGCTCGGCATGCCGATGACGCAAGTCGTCCAAGCGCGCTCTTTCCGGTTGTGCAAAGAGGCGAAGGCTGGAGCCTGACCCTTCGACAAGCTCAGGGTGAGCGAAAGTCGTGTAAACTTCCGATACCGCTCAGGCTGAGTTTGTCGAAGTCGTTCAGGTCGGCTTGGTACCGCCCGCTGGCCTCAGGCCGGCGTGATGCCCATGCAGAGGTACTTGACCTCCATGTAGTCATCGAGACCGTAGTGTGATCCCTCGCGGCCGAGTCCCGACTGCTTGACGCCGCCGAACGGCGCAACCTCGGTGGAGATGAGGCCGGTGTTGATGCCGACCATGCCAGCTTCCAGCGCCTCTGCGACGCGCCACACGCGCGACAGGTCGCGGGCATAGAAGTAGCTGGCGAGGCCGAATTCGGTGTCGTTGGCCATACGGATGGCGTCGGCCTCGTCGGTGAAGCGGATCACGCCTGCGAGCGGTCCGAAGGTCTCCTCGCGGGCGAGCTTCATGTCGGGCTTAACGCCTGCCACCACTGTCGGGTTGAAGAAGCTGCCGCCAAGCGCGTTGCGCTGGCCGCCCGCGAGTACCTTGGCGCCGCCGTCGACCGCGTCCTTGAGGTGTTCCTCGACCTTCTCAACGGCCTTCTCGTCGATCAGCGGACCGACTTCGGTGCCTGCGTCGAGGCCGTAGCCGACCTTCATGCCGCTGACACGCGCGGCCAGCTTAGTCACGAACTCGTCGTAGACGCCGTCCTGTACGTAGAAGCGGTTTGTGCACACGCAGGTCTGGCCGCCGTTGCGGAACTTGGAGATCATCGCGCCTTCGATCGCGGCATCCACGTCGGCATCGTCGAAGACCAGGAACGGGGCGTTGCCGCCAAGTTCCATCGAGCACTTCTTGATCGTCTCGGCGCATTCGCGCAGCAGGTCGCGGCCGATCTCGGTTGAGCCGGTGAAAGTGAGCTTGGCGACCTTGGGGCTGGCGGTCAGGGTCGAGCCGATCTGGCCCGCGCTGCCGGTCACGACGTTGACGACGCCCTTGGGGATGCCCGCCATCTCGCACAGCTGCGCGATCGCTAGCGCCGAGTACGGCGTTGCCGAGGCGGGCTTGATGACGATGGTGCAGCCTGCCGCCAGCGCGGGCCCGAGCTTGCGGGTGATCATCGCATTGGGGAAGTTCCAGGGCGTGATCGCGGCGACGACGCCGACGCCCTGCTTGATCACGACAATGCGGCGGTCGGCGGCATGGCCGGGGATCACGTCGCCGTAAGCGCGCTTGCCCTCTTCGGCGAACCACTCGATGAAGCTGGCGCCATAGGCGATCTCGCCCTTGCCTTCGGCCAGCGGCTTGCCCTGTTCGCGGCTGAGCAGTTCGCCGAGGTCGTCCTGGTGCTGGAGCATCAGTTCGAACAGCTTGCGCATCAGCTTGGCGCGCTCACCAGCCGTCTTGGCGCGCCAGGCGGGGAGAGCGGCCTCGGCGGCGTCGATCGCGCGGGCGGTTTCGTCGGTGCCCATCTTCGGCACCGTGCCCAGAACCTTGCCCGAACCGGGATCGGTGACCTCGAAAGATGCACCCGAATCCGCGTCGACCCACTCGCCGTCGATGTAGCACTGCTGCTTCAAGAAATCGGTGTAGGCCATTTCGCGCGGGTTCCTCAGTTGTTTGCCGGTGGAGCGTCTCGGATGGGCGCTCGCGGGTTCCGGCATGGTCTAGGGACGACCCCTAGCGGTTACAAGCCGCCCCCGCCTCCTGCGACAAGCGCGAGGGTGGCGCGATTGACGCCTCTCCACGTGTCGGCTAGTCTCTGATGCGAACAATAATTCGCTAATGCGAATAAGTTCGGGAGAGTGGGCTTGGAATACGCAGGGTATATCGGCGGCAGGTTCGTGCGCGGCGAAGGCGAGCGGTTCGAGGTCCAGAACCCGTCCGACGAATCGGTGGTGGCCGAAGTGGTCGGCGTTTCGGCAGCGCAGGCCGACGCGGCGATCGGTGCCGCGCGGCAGGCCTTCGATTCCGGCGCATGGTCGGGCCTATCGATGAAGGAGCGCGCAAAAATCATGACGCGCTTCGGGGAGGCGATGCGCAAACGGGCGGATTTCCTAAAGAAATGCGCGATCGAGGAAGCAGGATGCCCGGTCTCGGCGACGGTCATGGGCGCGCAGGTCCACGTGCCGCTGCGCATGACCGACGAGATCATCGACCTGTTCCTGCGCCTTCCGCAGCAGGAGGAAAACCCTCTGCCGATCCGCGAGCGGGTCAATCCGCACTTCGTCGTGCAGAGCCTCAAGCGCTGGTCGCCGCTCGGCGTGGTCTCGGCGATTTCGGCCTACAACGTGCCGTTCTATACCGCGTTCTGGAAAGTCGTTCCCGCCCTCATGGCGGGTGACACGGTGGTCCTGCGACCCAATCCGCTGACCCCCATCTCATCCATGATTTTCGCAGAAGCGGCCGAAGAAGCGGGCCTTCCGCCCGGGGTCATGAACGTGGTCGTCGAGCCGGGCCTCGCGGGCGGGCTTGCGATGACCACCGATCCGCGCGTCGATATGGTCTCTTTCACCGGCTCGTGCACCGTGGGGGCCAAGGTGGCCGAGCAGGCAGCGCCGACGCTCAAGCGGCTGGTGCTGGAACTGGGCGGCAAGTCGGCGCAGATCTACCTGCCCGACGCTGTGGGACGGGCGGCTTCGGCTGCATTTTCGGTCTGCACTTCGCACGCGGGACAGGGCTGTGTGCTGGGGACGCGGGTTTTCGTGCCGCAGGAGACCAAGGCCGAAGTCCTCGACGCCATGGCCAAATTGCTTGCTAACGTGAAGATCGGGCCGGCGAGCGATCCGGCAACCCAGCTCGGCCCGGTCATCAGCGCCGCCCAGCGCGACCGCTGCGCGCACTTCACCCAGGCTGCGGTGGAAGCGGGCGGCCGCGTGGTGTGCGGCGGCAAGCGGCCGGAGGGTATCGCCAGGGGCTTCTACTGGGAGCCAACGGTGCTCGACCTGCCGGACAATTCCAACCCCGCCGCGCAGGAGGAGATCTTCGGGCCGGTGGTCGGCGTGATCGGCTACCGTGATCTCGATCACGCGGTGGAGATGGCCAACGACAGCCGCTTCGGCCTCTCCGGCTGGGTCCACGGGACGGACAAGGTCAAGGCGCTGGAGGTCGGGCTGAAAATCCGTAGCGGGGCGGTCAACGTCAACGGCGCGGTGATGTCGAGCTACGCCAGCGGCGGCGGCATCAAGATGAGCGGCCTCGGCCGCGAACGCGGGGTCGAGGGCCTGCGCGAATTCCAGATGATGACCACCTTAAACATCGGTGGCTGAGGGAACGGGAGCAAGGACGATGGAAGGACTGGTCCAGGGCAAGGTCGCCCTCATCACCGGCGCGGGCTCGGGTCTCGGCCGCGCGGCGGTGCTGCTGTTCTGCGAGCATGGCGCGAAGGTCGTCGCCGCCGACATCGACGGCGACAACGCCGAGGAAACCGCGGCGCTTGCGAAAGCGGCGGGCGGCGAGGCGCTGGCGGTCACCTGCAATGTCGCCGATCCGGCCAGCGTCGATGCCGCCGTGGCGCAGGCCGTGGAGCGCTTCGGGCGGCTCGACATCATCTACAACAACGCCGGCGTGACCATCAGCCCAATCCCCGGCAAGGGCCTGCGTTCACTCGTCGAATGCGAACCCGAGGAAATGAAGCGGGTCGAGGACGTCAACATCAACGGCGTCGTCTACGGCTGTCAGGCGGCTATCCGGCAGTTCGATAAGCAGCGGGAAGCGGGGTTGGGCGAGGGCGGCGTGATCGTTTCCACCGCATCCGTCGCCGGGCTGATGGGGTATGGCGGCGTGCTTTACGGCGCGACCAAGGGCGCGATCGTCCAGCTGACCCGGGCGCTCGCCATCGAGGTGGCGGACAAGGGTATTCGCGTCAACGCCGTGTGCCCGGCTGGGATGCTGACCCATTACGCCGGCATGGACCCCGACAGCCAGCATCGCGACCGCATCCTCGAAGGGATGGGCAGGGCGCACCCGCTGGGCAAGGCGATCGACCCGCGCGATACCGCCTCGGCCGCGCTGTTCCTTGCCTCCGACCTCGCCTCCAACATCACCGGCGTGAACCTTCCCGTCGACGGTGGGCTATCCGCCGGGCGCAAGGCGGGTGGTTGAGATGGCGGCCACGATGAAGCAGGTGGTGCTGGCCGCTTACGCGAGGGGCAATCCCCGGCCGTCCGACTTCCGTGTCGAGGAAGTTCCGGTGCCTCGGCCGGGCGAGCGGGAGATCCTGCTGAAGACGCTTTACATCGCGGTGGACCCGCTGCTGCGCTTCTCGGTCGACGACACGGTGCTGACGGGAGCGGGGCGCATGGAGCTGGGACAGCCCATGGTCGGACCGGTGGTGAGTGAGGTCGCCGCCTCGAACCATCCTGACTACGCGCCGGGCGATGTGGTGGAGGGCCGCTCGGGCTGGCAGGAATATGCGGTGCTGGCGCCGGACCAGAGTGACTATCGCGGGCCGCCGCGCAAGCTCGATCCCGCACTGGCGCCGGTATCGACCGCGCTCGGTGCACTCGGCGGGCCGGGGCAGACCGCTTACGAGGGGATCGTCAATGTCGGCCGGGTCAGGGCGGGCGAGACGGTGGTGATCTCGGCGGCGGCGGGCGCTGTGGGCTCGATAGCGGGGCAGATCGTCAAAGTGCTCGGCGGCCGGGCGGTGGGCATCGCGGGCGGCGCAGCGAAGTGCGCGGCGCTGCTCGACCTCGGCTTCGACGCGGTAGCCGACTACAAGGCACCGGATTTTGCCCGGCAGCTTCAGGCGGCGATGCCGGAGGGGGCGGAGGTCTATCTCGACAATGTCGGCGGCGATGTGACGATGACGGTCCTGCCGCTCCTCAAGCGCGGCGCGCGCATGCCGATGTGCGGGTTCATCGCCTATTACGGGGTCGGCATGGAAGGACCCGGCCCCGACCGCCTGCCTGGCTTCTATCGCCTGATCATGAACAAGGGGCTCGAGATCAGGGGCTTTGCCGGAATGCTGGCCGGACAGAAGGGGCTGGAGGATATCGCCCGGTGGATGAAGGAGGGCCGCATCCGCTTTGCGCAGGCCATCGAGGAAGGGATCGAGGCGGCGCCTGCGGCCTTTTCCAGCGTGTTTTCGGGGCATGACCATGTCGGCAAGCTGCTGGTGCGGGTGGCGCCGGAGCGTGCTCCCGGGGCTTGATCGCGGGCCCGGTAGGGTGCAGCGTTCCCTGTGATGGATACGATCACGCTTCCGCCGCCGCCGCGCCGCACGGCCAATCCCGCCCCGCTGCGCACGGCGGGCTCGGTCCGGCGCACTACTAGTATCGACGTCTCGTGGCCCGATGGTCTTGACGGCCAGCGCCGTTTCATCGGCGCCGCGCGTGACTTGTGGACGCCGCTTGCCGGAGAGGACGGGCTGACCCTTGCCGAGGGGCGCTACGAAGCGCGCATGACCGAGGACAAGACGATCACCGCGATCACCGCGCAGCCCTCCAGCGATGCGATCAGGCAACTCGTCGGTGCGCGGGCGGGCGGGCATCTGCGCGGACTGCTGCGCGAGATCATGCCCGGGATGGTCGCGGCCGCGCATCCGCTCTACATCGTCCTCGACGATCTGTCGGGCACGGCGCTGGTCAGCGCCTTCGCGTGGTCGCAGTGGCATCCCGACTGGGCGGATCGCCTGCGCGACAAGCTGGGCGAGGAAAGTCACGCACAGATGATGGCGCAGCGCGTCAACGTGTGCTGGGGCTTGCAGGAGGGCAACAGCGGCATGACGGACGACGTCGATCCGGAAAAAGTCGCCAACGCGGATGCAGGCGACTTGCGCAATCCGGGCGACCCGCTCGGCTGGCACGATCTGGCCGAGGACGAAGGGCCGGGCTTTCGCCGCGCCCGGCGCATCGACGTGACACGGGACGCCGATGCGGGCGTGATCGTCATCGATTCGGCTTTCCAGGACAGCGCCAGCCGGCGCGACGGCAGCCGCGTGGCGATTCACGAGTACCGTCTTACCGCTCGCGCCGATGCAGCCACGCTGGAACTGCTCTCGCTCGAGCCGGAGGCGCGCATCCTGCCGTTCTCCGAGTGCCCCGGGGCGATCGCGAACACGCAGCGACTGGTCGGCCGCAACCTTGCACAGATCCGCGAGGAGGTCCTGGCCCAGCTAAGAGGGCCGCAAGGCTGCACGCACCTGAACGATGCTCTGCGTGCGCTTGCCGACGTGCCTGCGCTTGCGGCGCGGATCGAGGCCGGCGCCGGCGCCGGGGGCTGACGCGGCCCGCCTACCGCACGAGCGTTGCGGCTTCCTCGGTTCGAGCCGGCTGCGCATCGCTGACCACATGCTCGATCGCCTCGCGCATCGCTGTATAGAATGCACCGATGCGCGCAAAGCGTTCGGCGACCGGTCCGGCAATGTCGCGCTCGCGTTGATCGGCGAACAGGCGCACCTGCCGATCGAGCAACTGCGCCTTGGCGACGAAAGGCCCGCTGAACTCCGGCGGCACCGAATAGTAGATGCGGCGACTTCCCGGCTCGCCCTGCCTTCGCGCGTTGCCGCAATGCTCGAGCGTGCGTGCGGCGACGCTGGCATTGCTCTTGCTCATACCGAGATCGGCGGCGATCTCGTCGAGCGTTGCGGGTTCCTCGCGCAGAAGCAGATAGGCGTAGATGCGCCCGACCGGCCGGGGCCAGCCCCAGGGGGCCATTAACATCGCCATGGCGTCAAGAAAGGCTTCGTCCTGCTGTGACAGCTTGATGTTCGGCATATTCTGTATTTACTGAATTTGATTGTCGGGCGCCAGCGCAAATGCGCAGGCTCGCGCAAGGGAGACGATGGCATGGAGCAGGCGACGTTCACCGCGCGTTATGGTCCCTGGGCACTCATTGCCGGGGCATCGGAAGGGACCGGCGCGGCCTTTGCGCGCCAACTGGCGGACAAAGGGATGAACCTCATCCTCGTCGCCCGGCGCGCAAGGCCGCTGGAGGCGCTGGCGGATGAACTGCGCGCAAGGGTGGAATGCGTGACCGCCTCGATCGACTTGGCCGCCGTGGATGCGGCCGAGCAGTTGCAGGGGATCGCTGCCGGACGCGAGGTGGGCTTGCTGATCCTCAATGCGGGCGCCGATCCCAACGGCGCGATGTTCCTCGATGTCGAGGTCGCCAGCTGGGATGCCCTGGTCGCGCGCAATGTGGTGACGGTGACCCGCGCGCTCCACGCCTTCGCCGCTCCTATGCGCGCACGCGAACGGGGCGGGCTGATGGTGGTGGGCTCGGGCGCCTGCTACGGCGGGCTGCCCGGCATCGGCGTCTATGCGGCGACCAAGGCGTTCGACCTCGTGCTGTGCGAGGCGCTCTGGGCCGAACTGGAGCCGCACGGTGTCGATGTGCTCAGCTTCGTGCTTGGCCGGACGGATACCCCGGCGCATCGCGAACTCATGGCGGCACGCGGCATAGCTGTGCCCGACGGCCTTGCCGATGCCGACGAGGTGGCCCGGCTCGGCCTCGCGCGCCTGCCGTTCGGCCCCGTCTGCAACTGGGGCGAGGCGGACGACGTGGCGGGCATGTCAGCGTCATCGGCCGCTCAGCGGCGCGAGCGGATTCGCCGGATTTCCGCGACGTTTTCCACGGATGCGAAAGGGTGAGCGACGTGCGCCAACTGGCTGACAAGCAGGCCATCACCGAACAGCTCTACCGCTATTGTCGCAGCGTCGATCGCCTCGATACGGCGCTGGGCCATGCGGTGTTCCACGAGGATGCGACCGTGGATTACGGGGAGCGCGGCTTCAAGGGCAGCGGGCACGCGGCGATCGACTGGATTTGCGCTGCGCACGCCGGCCTGCTTGCGCATTCGCACCAGGTCACCAACGTGTTGATCGAGGTGGATGGTGACCGGGCCGGAAGCGAGGCCTACGTCACCGCGACGCTGCGCATGGAGCGCGACGGCAGGCTTGTGCAGATGGAAGTGTGGTCGCGCTATTGCGACCGCTGGTCGCGGCGCGACGGGGTCTGGCGCATCGACCGCCGCGATACCGTCACCGACTACGATTGCGTGCGCGACGTCACCGAGATGTACCACCATGACCGCGCGCGCCGGGACGGGTCCGACCCTTCCTACGCGGCGCTCGCCCATGGCCTGCAGGGAGAGGCGTGATGAAGGACTTCACGATTTCGGTGTCGTTCGACATGCGCTCGCCGCAATGGGCGAGCTCGACGCCGCAGCTTTACCGCGCCGCGATCGAGATGGCCGCCTTTGCCGACGAGATCGGCGCCGACCAGATCGGCCTGATGCAGCATCACGGCTCGCAGGACGGCTATCTGCCGCAGCCTTTCGTCCTCGCGGGCGGCATGGCGGCGGTGACCAGGCGCATCCGCTTTCTGCTCGGCGCGGTGATCCTGCCGCTGCACGATCCGCTCGAACTGGCCGAGCAGATCGCGGTGCTCGACAACATGTCGAACGGTCGGCTGGGGGTGATCTTCGGCGCGGGCTACGTGTCGCACGAATTCGCGATGTTCCGCCAGTCGCTCAAGGACCGGGCGAAGCGGATGGACGAGGGGCTGGAGATCATCCTGCGCGCGCTGAAGGGCGAGCGCTTCGAGCATGACGACGGCAACGGCGCGCGGCCGATCTTCGTGCGCCCGCAGCCGGTGCAGGAGCCGGAGGACATCATCCTCGTCGGTGGCGGCGTGCCGGCGTCGGCCAGGCGGGCGGCGAAGTTCGGGGTCGGGTTCGGGCCGATGAAGGGTGACCTCGTCGACATCTACCTCGCCGAGTGCGCGCGGCTCGGCCATGCCCCGCGCCGGTATTTCCGCCCGCGTCCCGGCATGCCGATGGCAATCCACTTGTGCGAGGACCCGGACCAGGGCTGGGACGCCATCGCGCCGCATGCCGTTCACGTGATCACCGAATACGCGAAGTGGGCCGAAGCCGAGGGCGACGGCTCCAACTCGCCCTTCAAGGGTCTCACCGATCCCGCCAAGCTGCGGCACGCCGGGCTCTTCGCGGCGTGGACGCCGCAGATGCTGCTCGACAAGGTGGGCGCGGCAGAAGGTGGCAACATCGGCTTCCAGCCCCTGCTTGGCGGCCTCGCGCCTGAGGAGGGGTGGAAGAACCTGAGGCTGCTTGCCGCGACGATGCCGGCGCTGCGCGAGGCGATGGCGGCATGAAGGCGGCCTGTATCGAGAACGGCGCGGTGCATGTGCGCGAATTGCCCGACCCGGAACCGGGCCGGGGGCAGGCGCTGGTACGCACGCATTCCTGCGGATTGTGCGCATCGGATGCCCACTTCCTGACCGGTGGTCGTCACGTCATCGAGCTGTCGCGCCGCATGGGCGGGCCCTATGCGGGGCTCGACGAGACGCGTCCCTTCGTGCCGGGTCACGAGTTCGTCGGCGAGGTCATCGACTACGGCGCCGGTAGCCGCCGCCCGGTCGCGCCTGGACGGCGGGTGACGTCGGTGCCGATCATGCGGCAGGGCGGAGCGCACGCCGTTGTCGGTTTCAGCCACGATTGTCCGGGCGGGTGCGGAGAACTGATGCTGCTCGACGAGGACTTCCTGCTCGAGGTGCCCGAGGGTCTGCCGGATGATCATGCCGCCTTGATCGAACCGCTTGCCGTGGGCCTCGAACATGCGCGGCGCGGCCGCCCCGGAAAGGACGACGTGGCGCTGGTGCTGGGCTGCGGGGCGATCGGGCTCGGCGTTGTCGCGGGTCTTGCTCTGGCGGGAGCGGCGCCGATCGTCGCGGCCGACTTCCACGCCGACCGGCGCGACCTGGCCCTGAAGGCGGGCGCGCACATCGCCATCGACCCGCGCGAAGTCGATCCCTACGGGCCGCTGCCCGATCTCGGCGGGCGGCGCGTCAATCTCGTCTACGAGAACGTCGGCGTGCCCGGCATGTTGCAGCGGATCATCGAGAGCATGCCGTTCGACGGCCGCCTCGTCATGGGCGGCTACTGCATGGAGCCCGAGCCGCTCTACGTCTTCGCCGCCCAGAACAAGCGGCTCAACATCCAGTTCGCCGGCGGCGAGGAGCCGCAGGACATGGACCTCGCGATGCGCAGAATAGCCGAGGGCCGGATCGACGTGGCACCGTGGCTTGGCGAGCGTATCGGGCTCGGCTCCGTGGCCGCAGCGATCGCCAATCTCTCCGGCCCTGGAACGTCGGTACGGACTGTCGTAGATCCGCGCCTACAGCTTTCGTAGAGGAGCCTGGCAGAGCTTTTTGGCAAGGTGGCGGTATCCGGCGGTACAGCCCAAAGGTGGTGGTCTGTGCCGTGCGGCAGACGGTCGATAGCTGGCGATCAGATTGACCTCCTCAGATCAGTTGTGCCGTAATGGGCTCTGACCATCGCAATGAGCGGGCTTGCTCTGCCTTGTTCCACGCATGCCGCTGCGGCGTGCAGCAGTCCGATCTCGCGGACAAGTTTGAAGTCGCGCACCGGCACGAAGCGCTCGGGACCCGCGGCGAAGCTTTCGGGCATCATGCCGATCCCGGCACCGCTACGCACAACGGCCAGCACTCGCTCGTCGCTTGTGGTCTTGAGGACGAAACGCGGTCTCACGCCGCGCTCCACGAAGAAGCGGTTGATCTCGGGCAGGGCCTCGCAGTGGCGTCGCAGGACCATGCGGTCGCGGGCGAGCTGTTCGGCCTGCACTTCACTCTCGTCCGCCAGCGGATGATCGGGCGGCAGGACCATCATGTAGCGTTCGCGGGAAAGCACTTCGGGTGCGAATCGGGGGTGGTGCGGGCGGATCACGCTTAGCGCCAGGTCGATGCGGCCGCGCTCTAGCCGCTCGGCGATGTCGCGCTCAGACCCGTCGAGTATCTCTAGCGTCTCGCCTGAACCTAGCGCGCGGTGCGCGGTGAGCCAGCCTTCAACGAGGCGCGTGGGAATCGTGTTGAGCACGCCAATGCGCAGCAAGGTGGGATCGGTGACTTCACTGAGTTCGACAAGAGCATGCTCGTACTCGGCGGCGATGCGGCGGGCGCGTACGAGAAAGCGGCTGCCGGCGGGGGTCAGGGCCACGCGCTGGCGGTCGCGGTCAAACAGCCTCGCGCCCAGTTCGCGTTCCAGCTTGGCGATCCCTACAGACAAGGTAGGCTGAGTCACGCTCACGCGCCTGGCCGCGCGGCTGAAGTTGCCGGTCTCTGCCACGGCCAGGAAGTAGCGCAGGAGATACTGATCAATCATAGATACTGTCTATGACGAGGTGCGGAAACTTTCAATTTCCGCTTTTCTTTACGGCTGTCTAGATAGATGCGGCAAATCGACAAGGCAGGCCCAAGGCAAACTGGCGCCGCCCGCACGGAAGGAAGAGGCATGAGCGCGCCGGTCCTGCAGACCACCCTGAATCTCGACAGCCCTGAGGCCCGGGCACGCGACGCGCACAATCGCGCGCTCGCCGCCGAGTTGCACGAACGGGTGGCGAAAGCGGCACTTGGGGGTGACGCAAGGGCACGTGAGCGGCACCTGAGCCGGGGCAAGCTGCTGCCGCGCGACCGTGTCGAGCGGCTCCTCGATCCCGGCTCGCCCTTTCTCGAAATCGGCCAGCTTGCCGCCAATGGTCTTTATGGGGACGAGGTGCCCGGCGCCGGGATCATTGCCGGAATCGGCCGTGTGTCGGGACGGCAATGCATGATCTTCGCCAACGACGCGACGGTGAAAGGCGGCACCTATTTTCCGCTGACCGTCAAGAAGCACATCCGCGCGCAGGAGATCGCGGCGACCAATCGTCTGCCCTGCATTTACCTCGTCGACAGCGGCGGCGCCAACTTGCCCAACCAGGCAGAGGTCTTCCCCGACCGCGACCACTTCGGGCGCTTCTTCTTCAACCAGGCGCAGATGAGCGCGCGGGGCATCCCGCAGATCGCCAGCGTCATGGGCAGTTGCACCGCAGGCGGTGCCTATGTCCCTGCGATGAGCGACGAGAGCGTGATTGTGAAGGATCAGGGAACGATCTTCCTCGCCGGACCGCCGCTGGTGCAGGCCGCGACGGGAGAGGTCATCACTGCCGAGGATTTGGGCGGCGGTGATCTCCATTCGCGCAAGTCGGGCGTCACCGATCATCTGGCGCAGGATGACGAGCATGCGCTGACCATCGTGCGAGACATCGCCAGCCACCTTGGACCCGCGCATCGCCATGGCCTTGCGGTGCAGGACCCCCGGCCGCCCAGATACGCGGCCGAGGAACTCTATTCGATCGTTCCCGAGGACGTGCGCGCGCCGTACGATGTCCACGAGGTTATCGCCCGCATCGTCGACGGCTCCGAGTTCCACGAGTTCAAGGCGCTCTACGGCTCCACGCTGGTCTGCGGTTTCGCGCACATCCACGGGCTGCCCGTGGCGATCCTCGCCAACAACGGCGTGCTGTTCTCCGAGAGCGCGCAGAAGGGCGCGCATTTCATTGAACTGGCCTGCCAGCGCGGCATCCCGCTGCTGTTCCTGCAGAACATCTCGGGCTTCATGGTCGGCGGCAAGTACGAGGCTGAGGGCATCGCCAAGCACGGCGCCAAGCTGGTCACCGCTGTCGCCACCGCGCAAGTGCCCAAGCTGACGGTCTTGATCGGCGGCTCGTTCGGAGCAGGCAATTACGGGATGTGCGGGCGCGCCTACGACCCGCGTTTCCTGTTTACCTGGCCCAATGCGCGCATCTCGGTGATGGGCGGCGAGCAGGCGGCGTCGGTACTGGCGACGGTCCATCGCGATGCCGCCAACTGGAGCCCCGAGGATGCCGAGGCCTTCAAGGCCCCGATCCGCCAGAAGTACGAGGACGAAGGCAACCCCTACTACGCCACGGCGCGGCTGTGGGACGACGGGGTGATCGACCCCGTGCAAACCCGTGACGTGCTGGGCCTGGCGCTGTCGGTCTGTCTCGAAGCCCCGATCGAGGAGGCGCCCCGCTTCGGGGTGTTCCGGATGTGAGCAGGGATACCCTGTTCGTGCTCGACTTCGACTGGCCGGATCCGGCCTACGAAGGGCGCCGCTTCTACTGCAAGGACAGCGTCACGGTGGAGGGCCTGCTTTCGCTGTTCCCTGATCGCGCCGCGAACATCGAGGTCGTGCGCGTCGGATGGGCGCGCCCCCGCAGCGAAGTCGTCGCGGTACTGGGCAAAGACAACCAAAACCTGCCTGCGCTGGCCTTTGCCGAAGGCGGCTTCGTCAACGCAATCGAGCCGCTGTTGGCAGCGCTCCATACCCGCCACGGCTTCCCGGAGCGTCACCCATGATCACTTCTCTGCTCATCGCCAATCGCGGCGAGATCGCCTGCCGCATCATCCGTACCGCGCGGGCCATGGGCATCCGCACCATCGCGGTTTTTTCCGACGCCGATGCACAGGCGCTCCATGTTCGCGAGGCCGACGAGGCCGTCCACATCGGTCCCTCACCCACGCGCGAGAGCTATCTTGTGGGCGAGAAAATTCTCGCCGCCGCGAAGGCGACCGGGGCCGAGGCCATTCACCCGGGTTACGGCTTCCTGTCCGAGAACGCAGAGTTCGCGCAGGCCGTCATCGACGCTGGGCTGGTCTGGGTCGGGCCGAACCCGTCCTCGATCACGGCTATGGGCCTCAAGGACGCCGCCAAGACGCTCATGGCCGAGGCCGGAGTTCCGGTGACGCCGGGCTACATGGGCGCGAACCAGGAACCCGACTTGCTACGCCAGGAGGCCGACAAGGTTGGCTACCCGGTGCTCATCAAGGCGGTCGCTGGCGGCGGCGGCAAGGGCATGCGTCTCGTCGAGAGTGCCGACGCATTCGCCGATGCGCTCGCCTCTTGCAAGCGCGAGGCGGCCGCTTCGTTCGGCAATGACCGCGTGCTGATCGAGAAATACATCGCCTCGCCCCGCCACATCGAGGTGCAGGTCTTCGGCGACCGGCACGGCAACGTCGTCCACTTGTTCGAGCGCGACTGTTCGCTCCAGCGCCGCCACCAGAAGGTTATCGAGGAAGCCCCCGCTCCCGGAATGGACGCAGCCACGCGCGAGGCGCTGTGCGCCGCCGCCGTGCGCGCTGCAAAGGCGGTCGACTATGTCGGCGCCGGGACCATCGAGTTCATTGCCGACGGCTCTGGCGCACTCTCGGCCGACCGCATCTGGTTCATGGAGATGAACACCCGACTGCAGGTGGAGCATCCGGTCACCGAGGCGATCACCGGGGTCGATCTCGTCGAATGGCAATTGCGGGTGGCGAGCGGCGAACCGCTGCCGCTGGCGCAGCATGACCTGACGATCGACGGCTGGGCGATGGAAGCGCGGCTCTACGCCGAAGACCCCGCCAAGGGCTTCCTCCCCAGCATCGGCCGCCTCGAATTGCTGCAGTTCGGCGAGGTCGAGGGAGCCAAGGAAACAGGGCGTATCGATACCGGCGTCACGCAAGGCGCCGAAGTCTCGCCCTTCTACGATCCCATGATTGCCAAGATCATCGCCTGGGGCGACGACCGCGACGAGGCGCGGGAACGGCTCGGCGCGATGCTCGAGGACACTGCCGTCTGGCCGGTACGTACCAATGCCTCGTTCCTCGTCAAAGCACTGCAGCACCCCGACTTCGCGGCGGGCAAAGTCGATACCGGTCTGATCGGGCGCGACGGCGAGGCTCTGGCGCAGCCGCCGGTGCCTTCGGCCGATACCCTTCGTGCGGCCGCTTCGTCACTCGTTCCGGCCGGCATCGCGCCGGGCCTGCGGCTGAACGCGCCGCCGCGGCGAACCGCGTGGTTCCTGCTCGATGGCGAGAAGATCGAGCTCGAGATTGACGATGGGAGCGACGAGCCTGCCAGCAGCGTCCTCGTCACCGAACAGGGGCAGGCCTGGCTGCTGGCGCCATGGCGACGCGACGGCGCGCATGGCGCGGCAGACAGTTCCGGCGCGATCGTTGCACCCATGCCGGGCAAGGTCATCGCCGTCGAGGTGAAACAGGGCCAGACGGTGACCAAGGGACAGAAACTCCTGACCCTCGAAGCCATGAAGATGGAGCACACCTTGACCGCGCCGTTCGATGGCATCGTCAGGGCGCTCGCGGCGAGCCCCGGCCAGCAGGTGCAGGTCGATGCCCTACTCGTGCAGATCGAGGAGGCCGAATAAGATGGCCGGACGTTTTTTCGATGAATGGCAGGTCGGTGACCGCCTGACGCATCAGCCGAGCCGTACCGTCACCGAGACCGACAACCTGCTGTTCTCGGCGATGACCCACAACATGCAGCCCCTGCACCTCGACGCTGAGGCCGCGAAAGCCAGCGAGTTCGGGCAGATCCTGGTCAATTCGACCTTCACCTTCAGCCTGGCGGTGGGCCTGTCGATCGCGGACACGACAGTCGGCACGCTCGTCGCCAACCTGGGCTTCGACAAAGTGGTTACGCCCAAGCCGACCTTCATCGGCGATACCCTGACCTGCGCGAGCGAAGTGGTCGAGATGCGCGAGAGCAGGTCGCGGCCCGGACAAGGGATCGTCGTGTTCCGGCACGAGTTGACCAACCAGCGCGGGGAAGTGGCTCTATCGATGCTCCGAACCGTGCTGCTGAAAAAAAGGGGTGTGATTGCGAAGCAAACCTGAGGATGCGCGAGCCCTACGCCCGCGTTCACGTCACGGACCCGGGCAAGCAGTTTACTGCTCGAGGTAGCCGAGGCAAGGTTTGCGTTCTTCATGAACGGCTCAAGCGTTGGTATCGTGCCGATCAGGCAAGCACTTCACCGATAACGAAAAGGCGTTGGCTATCCGGCGGCGGCGTCGTCGGGCAATGCACCATCGCCGATCAAGTTGGCGAGGCGCGTTCCGGAAGGGTCGTGTCCGAACCGGGACGACAGAATCATGCCACCGTGAAAGCTTGCCTGGTTGAACGTCGCTGGCACAGGTTCGGCAAAACCTGATGCAAAAATCGTGCGATGCCATGCGGCCTCGACACTACGGGAACGCGCCGGGGCACGGCAAACTCGGACATTTCGCCAGTCTCGCCAAATATGCTTGCTGCAGTGCGGTCGCGGGAAGCCTTAACCTCTTTAACGAAGTCCGTGATAACCTCTTTAACCTTTGCTGACGCTCCGGTTTCTTGGTGAACCCGCAAGCCCCCTTTGCGCGCGACTCCGAGCCTGGTTGCCATGTTGCGTTGCAAAATTGCCGCGCCATTTTTCGCAACGCGCTGTGCGGTTCATTGCTGTTGAATGACAGCGCTGGTCAGCTTATCGGCCCCCCATCCCAAAACATGGCTACCTCAGGGGGTAATTTTGAATTCTGCTCGTTCGCGCCGTTTTACGGCGGTTTCGGTCCTCGCGATTTCGGCTTCGTTCGCCGCGCCTGCCCTTGCGCAGAGCGGCGCTCCGGTGGCCGAAGAGGGAGACAACGCAATCGTCGTGACCGCGCTGCGCCGCGAAGAGCGTGCGCTGGACGTGCCGGTCGCGGTTTCGACGCTTTCGGGTGAGAAGCTCGACGTGCTGAACTCCAGCGGTCAGGACATCCGATTCCTCGCTGCGCGCGTGCCCAGCCTTCAGATCGAATCTTCGTTCGGCCGTACCTTCCCGCGCTTCTACATTCGCGGCCTGGGCAACACCGACTTCAGCGCTGACGCCGCGCAGCCGGTTTCGGTGGTGTACGACAACGTTGCGCTCGAAAGCCCGATGCTCAAGGCTTTCCCGGCCTTCGACCTCGAGAATGTCGAAGTCCTCAAGGGACCGCAGGGCACGCTGTTCGGCCGCAACACCCCGGCAGGCGTGGTCAAGCTGACCTCCAAGCGTCCGACCGAGGAAGTGGACGGTCACGTCAGCGCTTCGTGGGCAACCTACAACACCGTCAACCTGGAAGCCGCCGTCGGCGCGCCGCTGACCGACAAGCTGCGCTTCCGCGTCGCGGGACTCGTCCAGCGCCGTGACGATTGGGTTAAGAACGACAACGCCGCGACCATCAACGAGAAGAAGTTCGAGGGCTACCAGGACTACGCCGGTCGCTTCCAGCTGGAGTACGAGGACGGTCCCCTCGACATCCTCGTCAACGCTCATGCCCGCTCGCTGAAGGGTACCGCGCGCCTGTTCCGCGCCAATGCGATCCAGAAGGGCACCAACGACCTCGTCGCCGGCTACGACATCGAGCATGCCAACCAGAACGGCTCGAACCCGCAGGAGCTGGAGAGCTGGGGCGCCAACGTCCAGGCCAGCTACGAGTTCGACGGCGCCGGTTCGCTCTACTCGATCACCGCCTGGGAGCGCGCCAGCGTCTTCTCGCGCGGTGATATCGACGGCGGAACACCCGCGAACACCCCGTTCCAGGTCCAGACCGGCGGCGACACCACGCCGAAGGAATTCAGCCAGGAACTGCGCTTCGCCTCCAAGAAGTTCGGCGACGTCAGCTTCCAGGCGGGCGCCTACTACTTCAACCAGAACCTCGAGAGCGAGAGCGGTTCGTGGTCCAACACCAACGTCTACTCGCCGACCAGCATCTCGCACCTCGACAACGAGACCTACGCGTTCTTCGGCTCGGTCGAATACACCCCGGTGGACGCGCTGATCCTGCGCGGCGGCCTGCGCTGGTCGCATGATAAGCGCTATGCCATCCTTGTGAACGGCGACGATATCGATGCCACCACCGGCCGTTCGACCGGCAGCACCAACGGCTCCAAGTGGTCGTGGGATGGCAGCGCGACGTTCAAGCTCTCCTCGTCGAGCAGCATCTACGCCCGCGTGGCGTCGGGCTACCTTGGCGCGGCGCTGAAGAACGACACCACTGCCGGTGTCGCGACGATGGCCCGCCCGCAGACGACCACCTCGTACGAAGTCGGTTTCAAGACCGAGCAGCCGGGCCTGTTCAACTTCTCGGTCGACGGCTACTACTTCGACACGAAGAACATCCAGCTGACGGCGGTGGGCGGCAACTCCAACGTCACGCAGCTGATGAACGCGAAGAAGGCGATCGGCTACGGCGTCGAGGCGGAATTCTCGGCGACCCCGATCGAAAACCTCGTGCTGACGCTGGGCGGCAGCTACAACTACACCGAGCTGAAGGACAAGGACCTCTACGTCGCACCTTGCGGCGGCGGCTGCACCGTGACCGACCCGCTGGTGACCGTTAACGGCACCACCTTGGCCTCGATCGATGGCAACAGCCTGCCGCAGGCTCCGCGCTGGATCGGCAACGCGACGCTGCGCTACGCCGTGCCGCTGGGCAACGACAACGAGATCTTCGCCTACACCGACTGGTCTTACCGCTCGAAGATCAACCTGTTCCTGTACGACTCGATCGAGTTCACGGGTAAGGCCTACCTCGAGGGCGGCGCGCGCGTCGGCTACCGCGACAACAAGCGCGGCTACGAAGTTGCGGCATTCGCCCGCAACATCACAAACCAGATCCGCGTCGTCGGCGCGATCGACTTCAACAACCTGACGGCGATGCTCAACGAACCGCGCATCATCGGCGGCGAGATCCGCTTCAACTTCTGATGAAGCGAAGGGCGCCGGGTCAAACCGGCGCCCTTTTTATTTGGCCCCCATGCCTGTTCATCCGCGAGAGGGCAGGGGGCCGCTCCCTTCGTTCGTCACCCGCGAGCGTAGCGAAGCAACCCAAGGCGGTTGCGCACTGCCCTGGATTGCTTCGTCGGCCCAAAGCGCACTTGGGCCTCCTCGCAATGACGAAGTGAGTTGTGTTCCAACAAGGACAACAGATGACCCCCCTGAATGCCGTGACCCGTCTCGTCTCCTCGCTGCTGACGGCGGCGGCGGTCTTCCTTGCCCTGCCTGCTCAGGCTGAGGACAAGCCCGCCCCGCAGAAAGTCCTCATCGATGACGAGGGTTTCTCGCTCATGCACATGATGCTGCTCAATTCGCCGCAGATCGACGTGGTGGGCGTGACCAGCGTGACCGGCAACTGGTGGGCGCCGCGCGGGGCGGCGATGCAGCTGCGCGGCCTTGAGATCATGGGCCGCACCGACGTTCCGGTGGCACAGGGCGCGATCGATCCGCTGATGAATACCGAGAAGGCGACCGAGCGCTGGGAAGCGCTCTACGGCAAGCTGACGTGGAAGGGCGCGTGGATGAAGCAGTGGGTTGAGCCCACGCAGCAGTCGACGCCGCCCTATTACACGCCCTACGACCTCTCGAACCTGCCCTGGGGCGCGCCCAGCACCAAGGTCGCCTCGAAGATGGCGGCGGTGTTCATGATCGAGATGGTCCACAAGTACCCTGGCCAGATCACCATCGTCGAGGGCGGACCGATGACCAACCTCGCGCTGGCGCAGCGCCTCGACCCCGAATTTGCCAGCCTTGCCAAAGGCTTGATCTACATGGGCGGCAGCTTCAACCCGCACCGCGTCCTCGATGACCGCTCGGCCGTGGAGTTCGCGCGCGAGTTCGCCAATTCGCCGCGCCGCGAATTCAACATCCGCCTCGACCCCGAGGCCGCCAGCATCGTCAGCCGCGCGCCGTGGAAGCAGATCACCGTGATCCCGGTCGATCCCTCGACCGCGACGCAGCTGAGCCGCAAGCTGCTCGACCGCGCCGCGAAGGGCGCGAAGCCGGAACTGGGCAAGGCGATCGCCGGCTTCGAACCGGGCTTCCCGCTGTGGGACGAGATCGTCGCCGCCGTGCTGCTCGATCCCTCGATCGTGACCGGGGCCGAAGACCTCTACGTGGATTACGACGCGGCGTTCGGCGCGACTTACGGCGATACGCTCAGCTGGCGCGAGCACTACCAGCCCGGCCTCGGCGAGCAGAAGGCCCGGGTGGTCATGTCGATCGACCCGCGCAAGCTGGACGAGATAATCGTGAAGTCCGTCGCGGCGAGGTGAGTATTTCACCCCGAGCCTGCTCGGGGAGGCATTTGCTGAGGATTCCCCCAAAAAGAAAGGCCGGGGCGGCGAACCGTCCCGGCCTTTCGAAATGGTCCCCTCCCGAAATCGGAAGGAGCCTGGCGCCGTCCTTAGCGGAACAGCGACAGGAGCGTTTGCGGCGACTGGTTGGCGATCGACAGAGCCTGCACGCCCAGCTGCTGCTGGACCTGAAGGGCTTGAAGGTTCGCCGACTCCTTGGCGAGGTCTGCATCGACGAGGCTGCCGATGCCGGTCGTGATCACGTCGCTCAGATTGCTGTTGAAGCTGAGCTGGCCTTCGATCTGACGCGAACCGGCGCCGAGGTCGGACAGGCTGGTCTTGACCGTGTCGAACATGGTGTCGAGCTTGGTCAAGAGCGCATCCGCCGCACCCGAACCGGTGTCCGCCGTACCGTCATCGGCGATGCCGACATTGGTGATGTCGTCATCCGTCGTAGAGTCGCCGAAAGCGGTCTCCGCAGCCTCACTCAGTGCCTGGTTGGCGACCGTCAGTGTATCACCGTTGATCGACTGCAGTGCACTGACCTTGCCATCGTCATCGACGGTGGCAGCCGAGCCCTTAAGCAGGTTCGTGCCGTTGAAGCTCGAACCTTCGATCACCGTATTGATCTGCTTCTTGAGGGTCAGCAGGTCGTTGGAGATCGCCTTGCGGCTTTCGTCGTCGAGACCGGCATCCGATGCTTCGAGAGCCTTCGACTTCATCTGGTTGACGAGGTCGGAGATCTGTTCGGCACCGGCGACGGCGACGTCCGTGACCGACTTGGCGTTGTTGAGCGAGGTGGTGACCGCGCCCAGCTTGCCAAGGTCGCCGCGGAGCGTCTGGGCGACCGTGTACTTCGCCGAGTCGTCCTTGGTCGAGGCAACATTCAGACCCGTGGTGATACGGCTCTGGGTGGTTTCCATCGACTTGTTGGTCGCGTTGAGGCTCTGGAGAGCTGCCATCGCGCCGCTGTTGGTGTTGACCGAAAACGCCATTTCTTGTTTCCCTTCTAGGTTACCGGCCGATTCTGCGGCCTCTCGCAATCCCGAAAGATACGGGTGCGTCTTTATTCTAGGAGGAGTCGTTAAAGGACGGTTGCGGCCTGTGGAAAAACTATAGGAATGCTTCCTGGGCTCTCTGACAAAAGCCCGTCATCCCAGCGAAGGCTGGGACCGCTCGCTGCGAACAGCGCACTTCGCGTCAGGGTGGCTGTCGGCGGACTCTCGCCTAAACACCGACAGCGGTCCCAGCCTTCGCTGGGATGATGGTGTTGGCATGTTAGCACCTCCTTGTGGCACCCCTGAGTGCCGTTGAGTGCCGCTATATGTACCGCTCAGAACGGGAACAGCGCGTCGTAGATTTGCTGGCCCCAGCGGGCCTGCTGCGCGTCGGTCAACTGGCCACGGCCGCCGTAGCTGATGCGCGCCTCGGCGATCTGGCTGTGGCGGATGGAGTTGTCGCGGGCGATGTCCTCGGGCCGGATCACGCCGGAAACCACCAGTTCGCGCAGTTCGAAGTTCACCCGCACTTCCTGCTTGCCCCGAATGGCGAGGTTGCCGTTGGGCAGGACGCTGGTGACGGTGGCCGCCACCGTCATGTTGATCTGCTCCGATCGGGCGGTGTTCCCCACGCCGACCGCACTCGACTTCGAATTGGTGCTGACCAGGTTGCCCGGGTCCGGGTTGCCGGGGAGGACTTTGCCGATCTGGCTCTCGAGGCCCAGAAGTGCCGCGATTCCGCCGCCTTCGCTGCCGTTGCGGGTGCGCGTGGTGCTGTTGGCGACCTGTGCATTATCGGCGATGTTGATGCGGATCGTGACGATGTCGCCCACGCGCGAGGCGCGCTGGTCGCGGAAGAACGCGCCGCCGCCGGTGCGGAAGAGGGAGGCGCCGCGATCGGCCTCGGCGACCTTGGGGTCGCTGCCGTCCGGCGCGCGATCGGCGCTGGCGTGGTTGCCCAGCGAGGGTTCGATGCGCGGGGCCACCGGGGCGCCGGGATCGCTCATCTTCGGCGCTTTTCCGACGTTCTTGAGGCGGCCGACCGAGCCGCAGCCCGCCAGCAGGCTGGCCGAGAGAAGGGCGCAGGTGAGGGCAGCAAAACGCTTGTTCATGAGGGTTCCTACGGAAGCGCGATGCGCACTTCGCCCGTCGCGGCAGCCGTGCCTTCGAGCGTGCGGTTGGTGGCAAGGTTGAGCACGCGCACCGGCTCGCCGCGCCCCGCATCGGCGAGCGCACGGCCGGGCGAGGTGATGCGCAAGGCCCAGGAAACGAGCGCGATCGTCACGTTCTCCCCCCGCCGCACGAGGCGCGGCGCGGCGACGTCGGCGGCGCGCACGGCGGAGCCTGCCATGATGCGGCGGGTCGCTTCCTGCCCCGCGGCATCGGCCGGGGAGAGGGCGCCGCGCGCGACGGCGGCGGGGAGGCGCTGTGTCTCGAAATCGGCGCGCGCCAGCACCTCGCCGCGCTCCACCGTGCGGGCGAGCACGGCGGCGGGTTCCCCCGCAGGCGCGGCGGCGACGGCGAGGAGAAGCGCGGCTGCCAACATCAGACGGTCTGCGTCGAGGTCTGGAGCATCTCGTCGGCGGTCTTGAGCACGCGGCTGTTCATCTCGTAGGCGCGCTGGGCGGTGATCAGCGCGGTGATCTCCGAGACCGGGTTGACGTTCGAGGCCTCGATGAAGCCCTGGCTCAGCGTGCCGTAGCCGGGCTGGCCGGGGGTCGAGACGATGGGCTGGCCCGAGGAGCCGGTTTCCTTGAACAGGTTGTCGCCAATGGCTTCGAGGCCCGCCTGATTGATGAACGTGGCGAGTTCCAGCTGCCCCACGGTCTGCATTTCGACCTGTCCGTCCAGCTTTACCTGCACTTCGCCGGTCTTCGACACCGAAACGCTGACCGCCCCTTGCGGGATCGTGATGTCGGGCTGCACGCGGTAGCCGTCGGTGGTCACCAGCTCGCCCTGATCGGAGAGCTGGAACGAGCCCGCGCGGGTATAGGCGAGGTCGCCCGAGGGAAGCATGACCTGGAAATAGCCCTCGCCGTCGACGGCCATGTCGTACTGGTTGCCGGTGTTGGTCAGGGCGCCCTGTTCGGTGATGCGGTAGACGCCGCCGGTCTTCACGCCCGCGCCGATCTGGATGCCGGTGGGCACTTTGGTCCCGTCCGAACTGGTCGCGGCGCCGGGGCGGGCTTCCTGCTGGTAGAGCAGGTCCTGGAACTCCGCCCGCTGCCGCTTGAAGCCGGTGGTGTTCATGTTGGCGATGTTGTTCGAGATGACATCGACGTTGGTCTGCTGGGCTAGCATGCCGGTCGAGGCGATGGAGAGCGAACGCATGGGCGGTTTCCTCGGGGCTTTTAGGGGTTTCAGCCGATCTTGCTGAGGCGGTCGATCGCCTTGCGGCGCATGTCGGAAAGGTCGGCCGAAAGGCGCTGGCTGACCTGATAGGAGCGCAGCACCTCGACCATGCGGGTGGTCTCGGAAATCGGCTCGACGTTGGAGGCCTCGACGCCGCCGCTGCGCAGGCGGGTCTGGGCGGCGGTCATCACGGTGCCGCCGGTGCCGGTGAGGACGCCGTCGCCGCGCGCCTCCAGCATGTTCTCGTCGGCGAAGCCGGTCACCGCGAGGCGGCCGACCGGGTCCTGCCCCGCCATGACGGTGCCGTCGGCGGTGATCGAGACTTGCGCCAGCTGGTCGGCGGGGATGGCGATCGGGCGGCCGCTCTCGTCGAGCAGGCGCTGGCCGCCGGAGGTCGCCAGCTCGCCGCTTTCCAGCACTTTCACGAAGCCCGCGCGGGTGTAGCCGGTGGAGCCGTCGGGCATCTCGACGTTGAGATAGCCCGGCCCCTCGATCATCACGTCGAGCGGGTTGCCGGTGGACTGGAACGCGCCCTGGGCGATGTCGTGAACCTGCCCGTAATCGAGCACGTAGGAGGTTTTCCGCGCGTCCTGCACCGGGGCTTCCTGCGCGTTCTCGACGTACTCGTGGAACACCGCCTGCTCGCGCTTGTAGCCCGCGGTCGAGACGTTCGCCATGTTGTTTGCGGCCACGTCCAGCTGGCGGCGCAGGGCCTGCTCGTGGCTGAGGAGGACGAAGGAAGAAACGTCCATCGGCGGACCTTTTCGCAAAAATCTTGGGCGAACCCGGAAAGGGCTCTTAATCCCCTATATAGGATTGAAACCGCGCGCGCGGACGCACATGGACACGCTCGCGGGAATTTTCGAACGGGGTAGGCGGAACGTGAGCGACGAAAAGACCGACGATACGCCGGTCGATGAAGCCGGAGCGAAGAAGAAGGGCGGCAAGGTCCGCCTGATCGCGATCGCCGTCGTTGCGGTCGGCATGCTCGCGGGCGCCGGCGGCGTGTACTGGTACATGCAGAAGGGCGGCTCGGAGCACGCCGAGGAAAAGCAGGCTGAGGCGGCGCCGGAAGAAGGCAGCGAAGGCGGGGAGGGCCATGGAGCCGCCGACGCCGACCCGTCCGCCTCTTACATCGAAGTCGCGCCGATGATGGTGAACCTTCGCGGCGGAGGGGCGCAGGCCAAGTTCGTCAAGCTGCGCTTCGTCGTCGTCGCGGCCGAGGGCAAGACCGATGCGGTCAAGGCGCGCCTGCCGGTGATCCTCGACGCGCTGCAGCCCTTCCTGCGCGAACTGCGCCCCGACGACCTCAACGGTTCGGCCGCCGTGTTCCGCATCAAGGAGGAGATGATCCGCCGTTCCACCGAGGCGCTCGGTAAGGGCATGGTGCGCGACATCCTCATTCAGGACCTGATCCAGCAGTGAGCGACGACCCGATCCGTCTCGCCGCCGTCGATGGCGAGGCGGTGCCGCGCAAGGGCCTGAAGGCGGTCCTCGAATCCAACGTCATCAACCACGAGCGCCTGCCGATGCTCGAGGTGGTATGCGAGCGCATGGTGCGGATTTTCGCGACCTCGATGCGCAATCTCACCTCCGACGCGATCGAGGTGAACCTGGAGCGGATCACCTCGGTTCGCTTCGGCGACTTCATGGACAACATCGCGCTGCCCGCGATGTTCGGCGTGTTCCAGGTCAAGCCCTGGGAAAGCTACGGTGTCGTCACGGTGGACGCCGGGCTGATCTACGGCATCGTCGATGCGCTGCTCGGCGGGCGAGGCGGCACGCGCTCGCTGCCGCCGGAGGGGCGAACCTTCACGACCATCGAATCCAGCCTCGTCTCACGCGTGGTGCAGATGGCGCTGGACGACTTCGCCAGCGCCTTCGAGGAGATCGCGCCGGTCGCCATGGCGCTGGAGCGCATGGAATTGAGTCCGCGCTTCGCCGCCATCGCCGAGCCGAGCAACGTCGCCGCCGTCGCGACCTATTCGGTCAACATGGAAGGGCGCGGCGGGGTGTTCTCGGTCCTGCTGCCCTATGCCACGCTGGAGCCGGTGCGCGAAAAGCTGCTGCAGCGCTTCATGGGCGAGAAGGCGGGCCGCGACCGCATCTGGGCCGACCACATGGCGAGCGAACTCTACAATACGCAAGTCGTCGTCGATGTGGTGCTGGGCGAGAAGATGATGCCCTTGCGCGACGTGCGCGGGCTAAAGGTGGGCGATACCATCTCGCTCAGCAACAGCCCGGACGACGCGCTGCAGGTCCATTGCGGCGGGGTGCCGCTGGGCCGCGCGCATATCGGCCAGCGTTCCAGCAACATCGCCATCCGCATGGCCACCGACATCGCCAAGGGGTATCCGAAATGACGCTTGCTACCGGGATCAACCTCGCCCTCGTGCTGATGTGCCTTATCGTCATGGTGCAGGCGATCCGCATGGACCGCCGCATCCGGGCGCTGCGTGACGGTCATCTCGACCAGGCGGTGGAGAAGCTCGACAACGCCACGCATCAGGCGCGTCTGGTGCTGGCGGAGCTGAAGCGGGTGCTCTCCACCGACGCGGCGGCGCAGGGCGAGATCCTGTATGCCGCGCGTGAATTGCGGGACGAGCTGTCGGTGATGGTTGGCGTCGGCAATTCGGTGGCCGAGCGTATCGTCGATGCCGCCGACAAGGCCCGCGCGGCCGAGGCGGGCGTGCGCCGCCGCTCCGCCCGTTGGCGCGACGAGGCCGATGCGGTGCTGCGCGCCGAGGCGGAGACGCGGCCTGCCGCGCCTGCTCCGGTAGCGGATGAGGCGCGCGAACTCAGCCGCATCGTGTTCGACCTGACCTCGAAGCGCGGTAATCGGGTAGCATGACTGGGCGCGTGGCATGATAAGAGCGCTGACCAAGCCTACCCGGTTGATGCTGGGCGTCGCGGCGGCGGCGGCGGTGGCCAACGCCATCGCCTTTGCCGCTTCGGCAGACATTGCCGGGGGGGCGCCGACGAGCCGCCTCGGAGCCTCGCTGCAGGATTCGGCGGCGCGGCGTGACAGCACTTCGGCCGCCGAGAAGCGCAGGCTGGAAATGCGCGAGCAGGCGGTGAAGGCCAGCGAGGCGCGGCTTGCCGGGCAGGTGCGCCAGCAGCAGGAACAGCAGGCCGCCGCCGCGAAGGCCGGGGCCCAAGGCGGTGCGGGGGGTGGGGCAGGGGCGCCCTCGGTGCCTTACGACAACCTCGCGCGGATCTACCAGACGATGAAGCCGAACCGCGCCGGGCCGATCTTCGAGAAGCTCGACATCGAGGTCCAGCGCGAAGTCGCCACCCGCATGCGCGAGCGGGCGACGGCGCAGATCATGGCGAACATGTCGCCACAGGGCGCCGTCGCGCTGTCGATGGCGCTGGCCGGACGCAAGGTGGTGCCTGCGGTGGCGAAGGCGGGGAAGTAACCCCGCCCCTCGTCATTGCGAGCGCAGCGAAGCAATCCACCCCGGTTTGCGCGGCCCTGGATTGCTTCGCTGCGCTCGCGACGACGAATGGGGCAGTAGCGGTTCCCGACCTCACCGCTCCGTCGCGGAAACCTTCACGATCAGGACCTTGTCGATGGCCGGGTCCACCCGCTTCACTGACGGCGCGATCATCCCCGCCAGACGTTCCACATCCACCGGGGAGAAGCGCGAGGCGCGCAGGCGGGCGAACTCGATCGCCGCGGGGAGCGCGGCGGCGCGCAGTTCCGGCATCCGCTTGGCGAGCGCGGCGGCATCGTCGGCGGTCTTCGCCTGCAGCGTGATCGCAACGTGGAGCACCCCGTCCACCCGTCCGCCATCAACGATCGGCGCGTCGATCTGCTCCATCGGCAGGAACGTGGGATCGGGCGGCGGCAGTTCCACCGCCTTGCGCGGTTCGGTGTTCGCGGCAAACGCCGGTGCCGCGCAGAGTAGCAGTGCCGGAACAAAGAAACGGAAGCGGGGCATGCGAACTCCGGTGGGCGGGCGACGCCTCTATAATAGGATGAAATTCGAGGAGTCCCGTTGAGATGAGCAGCGATCGGCGTCCAGCCAAGGTCCGCGTGGTATGTGCGAGCCAGGGCGAGGGTGCGTCCGCACAGGAAAATCCCGGCGTGAACCCGGGGCGCCGTCGCGGCGATCGGCCGGATGAGGACGCCGAGGCGGTGGCTGCCGCTGTGCTCGCGGCTCCGACCCGGCAGGGCGGGAGCCTCTTGTGGGTGTTTGGCGCGATGGTGCTGTTCCTCGTCGGCTGTGCGATCGGCGGGGCCTTGCTGGTGATCTCGGGCATCGCATCGGCGGAATCGCTGTGAGGCGCATGCGGCTGCTCCCGGGCGCGGCGCTGGTGCTGGGCGCCTCGCTGTTGTGCGGTACGACCGTCGCGCCGCCGCTGCCCTACGGCACGCTCGACCCCGGCGTGGGCGCGCGGTTGCCGGGCTTCGCGGCCGAACTTGCGCAGCGCCCGCCGCTTACCGGTGTCGGTGCCTGGACGCCGCTGGCCGAGGCCGAGGCATGGCGCCGTCTCTCCGCCGCGCCCAACCCGCAGCGACAGGCGGTGCGGTGGGACTATGCCCGCAGCCTGATCGCCGCCGAGCGCGGGCCGGAAGCGCTCGGCGTGCTCGAAGTCATGCGGCAGGACGACCCCGACCTCGGCATGGTCGATGCGTGGAGGCTGGCTCACGGCGCCGCGCTGACGCAACTCGGCCGGTCAGAGGATGCCATGGGCGAACTCGACATGCCGGGCCTGCGCGCCAATCCCGAGGCATGCCTCTGGCGCCTGCGCGCGCTGGCGCAGGAAGGTCTGGCCGAACAGGCGCTGGCGCAGCTGGACTGTGCCGGACCCGCACTCGCCAGCCCGCGCGGCGCGCCGTTCGTCCTCGCCGCTGCGCGCGCCGGAGTGGAGGGCGGTGCGCCGGACAAGGCGCTGCACTGGTTGTCATGGCTGCCCGACCGCGACCCCGCCGCCAACCTGCTGCGTGCCCGCGCTGGGCAGGCCTTGGGCCATCCGGACGAGGCCCGCCTGCGCTATGCCCGCGTGGTGCAGTCCGGAGACCCGGTCGAGCGCATGGAAGCCCGGCTCAGCAAGCTGGAGGGCGACGTTGCCCGAGGTGCGATCCGGCCTGAGGCGGCGCTCAAGGAACTCGACGCCATCCGCTATTCGTGGCGCGGTGACGGTATCGAGGAATGCGCGCTGCGCTTGTCCTACCGCCTTGCCGACGCGCGCGGGGACTTGTCCGGGACGCTGTCCGCCGGAGCGGCTCTGGTGCGCTTCCACGATGTCGCCGACCTCGGGCCGGAGTTCCTTCCCGGCCTGCGCGCGAAGCTGACTGCGGCGCTCGACCCGGCGCGCAAGCTGGCGCTGGACAAGGCGGCCGGGCTCTACTGGGACTATCGCGACCTCGCTCCGAACGGCGCCGAGGGCGACCTCATGGCGAGCCAGCTTGCCGCGCGGCTGCAGCAGGCGGGCCTCTATGAGCGCGCGGCGGACCTCCTCTCCTATCAGCTGACGCAGCGTGCCGGCGACCTCGCGCGCGGACCGCTTTCGGCGCGGGTGGCGGGGCTCTACATCCTCGCCGGCAGGCCCGAGCGGGCCTTGCGCACCTTGCGCGAAACCGACGATCCCGGCCTGCCCGACGCGATGATCGCCGAACGCAAGCGCGTCGAGGCGGCCGCACTCACGCAAGTCGGCCGCGCCGAGGAGGCCATGGCGGTGCTGCAGGACTTGCCCGGAACCTCGGCGCTGCAGGCGGAAATCCTGTGGCAGCGGCGCGAGTGGGCGCGCTATGCGACGCTCTCGGCGGGCGCTCTACCGAAGGGGCGTGTCCTCGATCCGGTGGCGCAGGCGCAAGTGCTGCGTCACGCGATCTCGCAGGCGATGCTGGGGCGGGAAGACGCGCTCTCCGGGCTTCACGCGCGCTATGCGGGGGCGTTCAAGGGTCTGTCGTCGGCGCCGGTCTTCGAGATGCTGACCGGGACTGCCGGGGCGGTCGATCCGGGGAAGCTGGCGCAGGCCATGGCGGCTATTCCCTCGGCCAGTCCGGCAGGGGATTTTGCGGATTTGCTGGAAGCGGGGAAGAAGTGAAGTCCTGGGTCCCCAAAGAGCTTTGGCGCCCCAGACACCCATACTGTCGTCGTTTCCCGCGCAGCAGGTTCAAGACCGCATTGCGCGGCAGGCTTTCATCGTCATTCCCGCGAAGGCAGGGGCCCCTCTGATGACCTGGCAATAGGCACCGTCAGAAGATGGGTTCCCGCCTTCGCGGGAATGACGAAAAGTAAGAGATAATACGCAGCTACCTCGCCAAGTGCGCCTGACGAAGCTGCGCGCGTGCGCTCGACGGTATACCGGGTGCAGGGGTGGTAAACCCCCGCGAACCTTAATCGAGGAAGTTCACCAGCGACATCGAGTTCAACTGCGAGAACACCGAATAGCTCGCCTGCAGGATCGTCTGCCGCTGCGAGATGTCGATCGCGACCTGCCCCAGGTCCGCGTCCTCCACTGAACCGATCACGTTCGTCAGCAGCGTCACGCGGTCGTCGGCGCGGGTGCTCAGGGTTTCGACTTTGGCCTGCATCCGGCCGTTGCGGGCGTTGGCCGACTGGACTTGCGTGATCCCCTTATCGAGCAGGCCGAGGGCGTCGTTGATCGCCTGCGTCTGTTCCTCGGTCAGCGTATCGCCGAAGGGACCTGCGGCGGCGAGGGCCTGGAATGCGGGGATGAGCGAACTGCCGATGTCGCTGGCGCCGATCCCGTAGTCCACGTCGAGCCCGTCGCCCGCGCGGGTGGAAAGGCGCACGGAATCGTTGGTGAAGGCCGTGGTGGAATCGTAGTTGGCCAGATCGCCGAGCGAAGCCGGGGCGAACGGCGTGCTGGAGGTCTGCGATCCGGCGAACAGCGGCACGCCCGCCACCTTGGCATTGAGCGCGTTGCGCAGATCGCCGAAGGCGTCCTCGATGATGGACTGCAGGCCCGGCGAGTTGCCGGTGCCGACGGCGCTGAACAGTTCGTCGCGCAGGCTGCCCATCGAACTGTCCACCGCCTCGATGTTCGCCTGATAGAGCGAGAGCGTGGTGGAGACGCGGCTGATGTTGGTCTTGTAGCTCTCCTGCGTCGCCAGCATCGACTTGGCCGACAGCGTGCGCACCGCGTCGAGGCCGAGCCCGGCGTAGTCGTTGACCTTCTTCTCGGTCGCCAGTTGCAGCTGGCTGGTGGCGAGGCTCTGCTGCGAGCGCTGGATGGCGCTGGAGAGGGTCTGCTGGAGCGGGATTGTGGCTACACGGGTCATCTCGGGGCCGGTCCTCAGAGCATGTTCAGCAGGGTGTCGTACATCTGCGAGGCGGTGGTCATCACCCGCGCGGCGGCGGAGTAGCTGTTCTGCAGCACGACCATCTGCGCCAGTTCCTCGTCGATGTTGACGCCGGAGTAGGAATCGCGCCGTGTCGCCGCGTCGGTCAGGCGAGCGGAGGCATCCTCGTACGTCGTCTGGGCCAGCGAGGCCTGTGCGCCGATATTGCCGAGCAGGCGGTTGGCGAAGGCGCTGATGGTGGCCTTGCCGTCCTTGCCGAAGTCGGCCGTCCCCGAGAGCGCATCGACGAACGCGGTGGCGTTGCGGATATCGCCTGCGCCGATCGCCTTCTCGCCCACCGCCGCGCGTGCCTGCAACTGGGCGAGCGGCACGCGCGAGGTGTCGTTGAGCATGTCGGCGGAGAGTTGCGCGGTCGCAAGCCCGCTTGCCGCGCCGGTGAGGCCCGAGAGAGCGGAGAAAGTCAGCCCGGTGCCGTAGCGGTTGGTGCTGTCCACCGGCACTTCGATCGTCGCGCCGGAGTTGCCGACCTTGGGCGTGAAGGCGACGCGGCCGGTATCGTCGAGCGCGAAGCTGCCGTATTTCGCCAGCTCTCCGCCGTTCAGCTGCGTTATGACGTCGCCCCAAGTGTCGCCGTCGGCAGCGGTCAGGGTCTGGCTGGTGAGGATCTTGCCCGAGGAATCGCGCAGGACCAGCTTGGTCGTTTCGCCTGCGGTGAACCCGGTCGGGTCGCTCGCGGTGAAGCCCGAAGGCACGAGCCCGCTGGTGCCCGAGCGCACCAGATTGTTGAGCCCGAAGAACTGCGAGAACCCCACGCCCGCGCGGTCGCTGGGTGCGTCTGCGTCCTGCGCGATGGCGATGCCGTTGGCGCTCGATGCGGCGCTGATCGACAGCACGCCGTCCGTGAAGCTGGCGGTGGCGGCGGGGGAGAGCCCGGCGTTGATCGCCGCAACCGCGTCGTCCACGGTGGCATTTGCGGGAAGTGCGTCGAAGTCCACGGTGGTCTTGGCCACCATGGTCCCGTCGCTCGATACGACCGCGAACGTCGCCTTGCCGGTGAAGCCGAGGCGGTCGCTGCCGATGAGGCCGTTGGCCTGCCCGGTCAGGGTTTGCGGCGCGGGGAGGGAGGTGCCCCCGTTCGACACCGCGTTCAGGGTCTGGGCAAGGCCGGTGAACAGCTGGCCCAGCTGCTCGGAAAAGCCCGGCAGCACGCGGTCGCGCATGTCGAGCAGGCCGCCGAGCTTGCCGCCGACGGCGGTGGAAGAAATCGTCTCCCCGGTCGAAGCCTGCATCGTGCCGTTGTCGCTGGCGAAGCGGATGTCGATGGCGGAATAGCTGGTCTGCGCCGCGCCAGCGCCCTGGTCGGCATAGCTCAGCTGGCGCAGGCGCTTGTCTAGCAGTACCTGGCCCGAGGCGGTGTCGATGGTGACGCGCCCGTCGGGCTGTTCGCGCACGCTGACTTCGACGAGGCCGCTCAGTTCCTCCAGCGCGCTCATCCGCTCGTCCGCCGGGCCGGAGGTGCTGAGGCCAAGGCCCTGCAGGCGCGAGACATCGGAGTTGAGGCCGTGAATCTTTTGCAGGAGCCCGTTCACCCGGTCGACGGTGTCGGAGACTTCGCTTTCCACGTCGGCGCGCAAGTTGGTGACGTCGGACTGCAGGCCCTGCAGGGTGTCGATCGTGTCGTCCACGTTGCCGGTGAACAGCGCGACGGACTCCGCCGAGCCTTGCAGGCCGGTGACCTGCGACACCGAACTGGAGATCGCCGAAAGCCGTGCGGTCAGGCCGCTGTCCGAACTCGGCGATCCCAGCAGCGCCTGCAGGCGGTCGAGGTAGCTCGCGGCCGCCTCGGCCCGTCCGGCAGTGCCCGCACGCTTGTAGACCGCGTTCTCGAGGAACTTGTCGGCCACGCGCGAAGGCTCGCCCACGACCACGCCGTTAACCGTGCCGCCCGCCACCGACGCGCTCTGCGACACCGTCTGGCGGGCATAGCCGACGGTGCCGACATTGGCGACGTTGGTCGAGACGACCTGCATCCCCGCCTGCGAGGCGGAAAGCCCCGAGATCGCGGAACTGAGGATCGAGTTGATGGACACGGGCTAGCCGGGCAGCTGCGTGATCAGCGCTTCAGGTTGCTCACTTCCTGCAGCATGTCATCGACCGTGGTGATGATCTTGGACGAGGCGCTGTAGGCGCGCTGGAACAGGATCATGTTGGAAAATTCCGACGCCAGATCGACGTTGGAGGCTTCCAGCATGCTCGCCGAGATCTTGCCGCCGCCCACGGTGCCGGGCTCGTTCAGCGCGAAGTTGCCCGAATCTTCCGAGACGATGTAGGCGTTGCCGCCGATGCGGGTCAGGCCGTCCGGGTTCTGGAAGGTGGCGATCGGCAGCTGATAAATCGCGCGTGAGGTGCCGTCGTCGAACACCGCGCTGACGACGCCAGTGTCGGAGATCTTCACCGAAGCTACCGTGCCCAGCATGCCGCCATCGACGGTTGAGGAGAGCAGCGCCGAGGTGCTGCCGAACTGGGTCAGCCCGTCGAGCCCGGCGTTGCCGCCGAGGTCGAGGCTGATCGGCATCGCGGCGGCGCCATTGTTGTATTCAAGCTGCAGGCTGCCGAACAGCGCCGTCGCGGGGGTGCCGAGGTCGAGGCTGCCGTCGGCGTTGAAGCTGACGGTGGTGCTGGCGATCATGCCGTTCGCACCCACGGGGTCGCCGTTGACGCTGGAGATGTCGGTGGGGTCGCCGGTGATCTCGGCTGCCCACTGGTTCGCGCCGGTCTTCACGAAGTTGAACGTCAGCGTATGCGCGGTGCCCTGCGAATCGTAGATTTCGACAGAGCGCGAGAACTGCGGATCGACGTCGCCGCTCGACATGTCGCCGGCGTCGTAGTCCGCCACCGCCTCAGAGGTGGAATCGAGGTTGGCGCGCAGTTCGATCGAGGTCGTGGGCGCTGCTGCCCCGGTCAGTGCGGTCGGGCGGATCGGTTCAAGCGAGGAGATCGCGCCGTTGTTCGCATAGTTGCCCTGCGTGTCGAGCGGCCAGCCCATCAGGTAATAGCCCGAGGTGTTGCGAAGGTAGCCCGAGCTGTCGGTGGTGAAAGATCCCGCGCGGGTAAAGGCGGTCGCGCCGCTGGCGTCGGCGCTTGAGCGCACGACGAAGAAGCCAGCGCCGTCGATGGCGATGTCGGTCAGGCTGGACGATGCCTGCAACAGGCCCTGCTTGGAGATCAGCGACTTTGCCGTCGCGGTCACGCCGCCCGCCGAATAGGTCGAGGAGACGCTGCCCCCGTTTACCAGTGATTCGAACTGCGCCGAGGTGCCCTTGTAGCCCACGGTGTTCACGTTGGTGATGTTGTCCGCGACGGTCGCCATGGCGCTCGACTGCGCACTGAGGCCCGAAACGCCGGCATAGAGAGCGGAATAGAGGCTCATTGCATGTCTCCTGTGCCGTCCATGCGGCAATATTGGCGTCGCGGGGCGGCGCACCCACGCACCGGACACAGGCATTGTAGGATGAATTGGGGAGGGTTGGTTGTCCGGTCGGAAAAATGCTCCTTGTTCCGCAGGAACGGGGGGGCGACGCCGCAGGCGTTGGTGGAGGGGGAGGCGCAGGAAAAACCCCTCTGTCACCGACATCGTCGGCGCCACCTCACCATTCCTGCGGAACAGGGAGGATAAGTCGGCCTGCTTGACCCCCCCCCGGCAAAAATTGCCTGCCTTGACCGGATCGCAGCACTGCCATCCTATAATGTCAGTCTCAAAGGGACATTCTGGGACATGACGCTTCGTATTTCGCTCCGCAACGGCGAGCCGGTCATCGTGAACGGCGCGGTTCTGCGCGCGGTCGGTCGCACCGATCTGGTGCTGGAAAACGACGCTACGATCCTGCGCGGGCGCGACGTCATGAAGCCGCAGGACGCGACCTCGCCCGCCAAGCAGCTCTACTTCGCGTGCATGATGGCCTACATCGACCCGGCCGATCTCGAACGCCACCAGCAGACCCTGCTGGAGAAGCTGGAAATCCTGCTCGGCGCGCTCGAGGCGCCCGAGGCCAAGGCGGTCTGCGTCGCTTTCGCCAACAAGGTTTCTGTCGGCCAGTTCTACCAGGCCTTGGCCGACTGCCGCTGGCTGATCGCCTACGAAGCCGAGGCGCTGGCCCGCGTGGTTCCGGAGTAGCGCGTCGATGCTACCTTCCCCGTTCGACATTGCGAGCGCAGCGAAGCAATTCAGGACGGTTTGCGCTGCCCTGGATTGCTTCGCTGCGCTCGCAATGACGAGGGATGGGGCAGCCCCGTGCCCCTAGCTGCCGCCGCATCCGGCCTGCGCATGCTCGCGCCCGACCAGCGCTACGGCCGCGTCGTCGCGGTGCGCGGTGCGCTTATCGAGGTGGACGGGCTTGCCGGGGCGGCGCGGATCGGCTCGCGGATCACCTTGCGCTCGCCTGTAGGGGCGATCGAGGCGGAAGTGGTCGGCCTCGATCACGGCATCGCCCACTGCATGCCCTTCAACGAGCCGGAAGGCATCGCCTCCGGTTCGCGCGCGGATCTGTCGGCCGGGCAACTGGGCCTGCGCGTCTCCTCGGGCTGGCTGGGCCGGGTAGTGGATGGGCTCGGCCGTCCGGTCGACGGCAAGGGTCCGCTGCCGCAAGGACGCGAGCAGCGCCGCATCAAGTCCGCGCCTCCGCCCGCCTCCGCGCGCGCCCGCGTCGGTGCGCGGATCGAGACCGGGGTGCGCGCGCTGGACCTTTTCGCGCCGTTGTGCCGGGGCCAGCGCCTCGGCCTTTTCGCGGGATCGGGCGTGGGCAAGTCCACGCTCCTGTCGATGCTGGCGCGCTGGACCGAGTGCGACGTCGCCGTCATCGGCCTCATCGGCGAGCGTGGCCGCGAAGTGCAGGAATTCATCCAGGACGATCTCGGTGAGGAGGGCCTCGCGCGCAGTGTCGTCGTCGTCGCCACCTCGGACGAGCCCGCGCTGCTGCGCCGCCAGGCCGCCTGGACCACGCTGGCCGTCGCCGAACATTTTCGCGACGAGGGGCTGGACGTGCTGTGCCTGATGGACTCGGTCACCCGTTTCGCCATGGCCCAGCGCGAGATCGGCCTCGCCGCCGGAGAGCCGCCCGCGACCAAGGGCTATACCCCCACCGTCTTCGCCGAACTGCCGCGCCTGCTGGAGCGTGCCGGGCCGGGAACTGCGGGGCAGGGGGCGATAACCGGCCTGTTCACTGTCCTCGTAGACGGCGACGACCATAACGAGCCGGTGGCGGACGCAGTGCGCGGCATTCTCGACGGGCACGTCGTCATCACCCGCAAGATCGCCGAGCGCGGGCGCTATCCCGCCATCGACGTCCTGCGTTCGGTCTCGCGTACTTTGCCGCAGTGTCTCGAACCGCAGGACAACGCCACCCGCCTTGCCGCGCGCGCCGAACTGGCGACGTGGAAGGACATGGAGGAGATGGTGCGCCTTGGCGCCTATCGCGCCGGGGCCAATGCGGAAGTCGACCGCGCCGTCGCACTCGCCCCGCGCATCGAGGCGCTGCTCAGTCAGGACAAGCGCGTCCGCAGCTTCGCCGCCGAAGACTTCGCGGCGCTCTCGGGTATTCTGGAGGAAATTCATGAAAACGCCCTATGACGCCGCGTTGCGCGTGCGGCAGCGCGAACTGGACGAAGTGAGCAGCGCCATCCGCACCGAGGCGGGCGCCTTGGGCGCGGTCGAGCAGGAGCGGATGCGCGTCGCCGCCGCGCTGGTGCACGAGGCGGACCTTGCCGCCACCGACCTCACTCTCGTCTCGCCGGGCTGGCAGCGGCGCATGCGCGGCGAGCGGCAGGCGCTTTCGGCCCGTGAGACGCAGCTGCAGGCGCGGCTCGACGCCCTGCGCGAAGTCGCAGTGGACGCCTACGGCGTGCTGCGCGGGATCGAGAACGCCGCTGACGACTACCGCGCCGAAGCCCTGCGCGACGAAGCCGCCGCCGAGCAGTCCGCCACCGACGACATCAGTGCCGCCGCCTTCCTGCGGACCCTGCGCGCGCGATGATCGACAAGACCGCCTCTTCGGACCTGACGGCAGCGAATCTGTCGGCGTCGCAGAAGGCGCGGTTGATCTACGATACGGCGCGTTCGGAGATGTCCGGTCGCCTGTGGCGCGCGGCGCTGGGTTCGGCCGATGAGGCGAAAGGCGAGAGTAAGCCCTCGGTGACGGGCCTGCACCAGAGCGATCCGATCGGGCTCGACCGGCTGCTGGCGATCCTCGATCCGGCCTCGAAGGCGGCGCTGGACACGGCTGTGCCGCAGGTCGAGGTTCCGGCTAAGACGAGCGGCGATGCGGTGTCCGCCATGGGCGACGGCGCGAATGCGCGCTATGCCGGGATGCTCGGCGCGGCGGCGGAGCGGACCGGCCTCCCGGCCTCGGCGCTGGCCGCAATCGTCGATGCCGAGGCGGCGAAGGGCCCGGGCGGGACGTGGCAGCCCTATTCGCGCAACCCGCGTTCCAGCGCGGCGGGGCTCGGCCAGTTCCTCAACGGAACGTGGGAAGGCGAGGCGGTGCGCTCCGGCACCTGGCTCAACAGCACGGCAGAGGCCAACGGCTGGCTCGACGCACGCGGGCAGGTCAAGGCGGAGAGCCGGGGCGCCCTGCTGGCGCTGCGCTACGATCCGCGCGCCTCGATCGAGGCGGTGGCGGACTATGCCAGGGCCAATGTCGCGGCGCTGCGCCGCTCGGGCGCGACAATCGGCGCGGGCACCACCGAGGTCGCGCAGGCGGCGTACCTTGGCCATCACCTCGGCGTCGGCGATGCCAGGCGGTTTCTTGCGGGCGGCCTCTCACCCGACCGCGCGCGCAAGCTGCTGGGCGCGCAAGTCGGTTCGGCGGCGGCGGAACGGCGGATCGCACAGGCCGGAGGCGCGGTTGCGGCGCACCGGTCGTGGCTGATGGACTATGTCGGCAAGCACGTCCGGCCGGAAAGATTTGCCTGATCCTATATTGGCGGGGGCAGTGTGTGCCATCCTTCGGCAAGCTCAGGATGAGCGGAGGGATGGGATGAAAGTGAAATTTGGTCAGATTTCGTTAAATTACGCCCCAATCCCGCTCAGGCTGAGCTTGTCGAAGCCCGTGAGGCGTGGCGCAAAGTGCGAATAGGTAGGAAAATCACTCCACCGCTACGGCAAATTTTGCCGCATCAGTGGATAACTCTCGTATAGGATTGCTGGTTCCCGATTTATAGGAATAGATTCCGAGCCCATGGACGCGTCGCAAGGGGCTTCGCGTGCCATCGGGGTTCGCCATGTCGAAGATCACTGTCGCGCTCGAGGCTGCGGTTGCTGCGGTCAGCGCCAATATGCCGCCGGAAGGCACCGAGCAGACCCGGCGGCAGCGGGCCGAGGTTGACCGCGCTTTCGCCCGCATCCTCAAGTTGATCGCGCCGCGCATCCGCCATTTCATCCGGCAGTATGGCCTCGTCGGCCACTGGGACGATGCGGAGCAGTGCTGCGCCATCGCCGTCCACCGCGCGATCCTGGCTTACGAGCCGGAGAAGGCGCAGTTCACGACGTTCGTGAACTGGCAGATTCGCGGTGAACTGCAGAGCCTGCGCTTCCGCGTCATGACCGACCAGCGCCCCTCCGCCCGCAAGGTGGAAGCCACCACCGTCTCGCTCGACGCCATCACCGGCGGCGAGGACGGGGAGGGGCTGTCGATCCTGGCGGCCATCGCCGACGAGGATGCGCTCGGCCGCACCGAGGCCGGGGCCAGCGACTACCTCGCCCATTCGGCGATGAGCGCGCTGACCGACAGCTACGTCGAGCACATGCGCAATTCCGGCCTCGACCGCATCCGCCGCCGCGCCCAGCCCCGCAAGCTGACCCGCGCCGAGCGCGCTGCCGGGGCGGTGGCGCAGCGCCGTCCGGTGCTCGACACCGGGGAAGTCGGAGAGCTGGAACAGCGCCTCCAGCACAACCGCCAGGTCGTCGAGGGCCGCCTGTTCGAGACTTCGGCGCTCGATGGGGCCGAGGACGAGACCGTCCGCGAACGCATGCGCCAGATCGCCAAGCGCGCCGCCAAGACCATGGGCGATCTTGCCGTCGCCGATCCGCGCTTCGCGCTCATGGCCGAGTACCGCCAGGCGATGGTGGCGGCGCACTGAGTGATATTCTGTGTCGTCATTTTCCGCGACCCGGAGGGCAGCGCGAAGCGCTAATGCGCGAACCCATCTCCTGAGGGTGCCTGTTGCACCGGCGTCAGTTGGGTCCCCGCCTTCGCGGGGATGACTTCGCAGGGATGGGGGGATGTATTTCAATCGGGCGCATCGTGCTCACACGCTACGTCCTCACCCCACCGGCACCGCGCCGTTCTCGTTCGCCAGCCCGGCCATCACGGTGCGGTTGACGGTGATCAGTTCGTCCACGCTTTCGCGCCCGGTGATCACCTGCGAGGTGTACTTGTCCACCCACAGGCTGAGCGAGACGATCCCGGCGCGCAGTTCGTCAGGCAGGGCGTTGGCGGAATCGATGCACAGCGTGCGGAAGGCGCCCCAGACCTCGCGGTTGCGGTGAAGTGCGGGGGCCAGCTGTACGCCCGAAAACCCGGCATCGCGCGCGGCGATCATTTGGGCGGTGATCTCGGTCATCAGCCGGAATTCGGTGCTACGGGGCGTCTCGGCGACCTTGCGGGCGCGGACGTAGGCGTTAACGGACATCGGGGCTCCCGGACGGGGTGGGGCAAATAGCGTCGCCTGTCTCATATAGAGCGTCACGCCCCCGCCCGGTCGCGCCCGCGAAAAATGCGCGAGCCGCCACCGCGATGCAGCACGCCGTCCTATAATTCAGCAAAGGTCCCGTCTCTCACGGGCAAAGCTTTCTCGGAAATTTCCATGCTCAATATCGTCGGCCTCGTCGTCATTCTGGTGTGCGTCTTCGGCAGCTTCCTGATGTCGGGCGGCAGCATGGGCGTCATTTTCCACGCCCTGCCGCACGAGATGATGGCGATCGGCGGTGCCGCTTTGGGTGCGTTCGCGCTGGGCAATTCAATGACGACCCTGAAGAAGGCGGGCAAGGGCATCGCCCGCGTGTTCAAGGGCGAGCGCTGGAAGGAGGCGGATTACCGTGACCTCCTCGCGCTGCTGTTCGCGCTGCTCGCCACCTTCCGCAAGGGCGGCGCCAACGCCATCGAGCCACACCTCGACCGGCCCGAGGAAAGCGCTCTGTTCGCCCGCTATCCGCGCCTGGTGGCGGACCACGAGCTGATCGAGTTCATCTGCGACTACCTGCGCATGATGACCGTCAACTTCGAGGACCCGCACCAGCTGGCCGAGGCGATGGAGGGCGATATGGAACGCCACCACCACGAGGAACTCGGCCCCCAGCACGCGATCCAGATGATGGCCGACGGCCTGCCCGCGATCGGCATCGTCGCGGCGGTTCTGGGCGTGATCAAGACCATGAGTTCGATTGACCAGCCCACCGAGATCCTCGGCGCGATGATCGGCGGCGCGCTGGTCGGCACGTTCCTCGGCGTTTTGCTGGCTTACTGCCTCGTCGGCCCGATCGCGCAGAAGCTGCAGCAGATCATCGACGCCGATTTCAAGCCCTACACGCTGGTCAAGACCGCCATCGTCGGCCACGCGCAGGAGCAGCCCACCGAGATCGCCATCGAGCTGGCGCGCCGCATGACGCCGTCGAACTACGCCCCCAGCTTCCAGGAGATGGAGACGGCGCTGGAGGCGGTGAAGGAACAGCTCAATGCCGCTCCGGCCTGAGGCGCGCTGACCCATGGCCACCAAGGGCAACGAAAAGCGCCCCATCGTCATCCGCAAGGTCAAGAAGGTGGTCGGCGGCGGCCACCATGGCGGCGCGTGGAAGGTCGCCTATGCCGACTTCGTGACCGCGATGATGGCCTTCTTCATGCTGCTGTGGCTGCTTGCCAATCCGGACGAAGTGCAGCTCAAGGGCCTTGCCGAGTACTTCTCCGCCGATTCCGAGAAGGCCAACCCGGCGACCACGCTGACCAAGGACCCCGGCATGCAGCCGGGATCGGGCGGCCACGGGCGCAACAATCAGGGCGACAAGGAAGAGCCCGAAGGCCAGCCCGCCTCGGAGGCCGGGACCGTGGGCACCGCGCGCGGGGGTACGGCGGAAGTGCCCGCGGCTTCGCTGCGCGTCATGGCGCAGGAGATGCAGGTGGCGCTGCAGCCGCCGATGGACAGCCAGGGACGCGCCAATGTCGACGTGCGGCCGAGCCGCGAGGGGATGCGCATCCACCTCGTCGACAATGCGCAGCGCTCGATGTTCAAGGGTAGCACCGCACAGCTCAACGACTTCGCGCGGGCGCTGCTGACGCGGGCGGCGAAGCAGCTTGCCGGGATCGACGCGCGCATCGCCATCGAGGGCCATACCGACGGCGCGGGCGGGAACAGCGATGCCAACTGGCAGCTTTCGGCCGATCGCGCCCTTGCCGCGCGGGCGGCGCTTGTGGCGGCAGGGCTGCCGGCGGACCGCTTCGCCGAGGTCGTCGGCAAGGCGGGCACCGAGCCGGTCTATCCCGACCAGCCCGATCGCCCCGAAAACCGCCGCATCACCATCGTCGTCATGGCCGAGGCAGGCGCGCTGCCGCATGACGCCAGCTTCAAGTTCTGAGCGGAGGGCACCATGATCAAGCGCATCGTGATGGGCCTGCTCGCCACCGTGGCGGGGCTCGGCGTCGGCGGGGCGGGGGCCTGGGGCGTGCTCCACTTCGCGCCGCAGCTGGTGACGGGGCATGCGAAGAAGCCGACCAAAGGCCCGACCGAGTTCGTGCCGCCGGTGGAAGTGCTGGCGCCGCTGGTCTTCGCCGACGGGCGGCTTTCGGGCTACGAGACGTTCGAGATCCAGCTCGAGGTGCCGCAGGGGACGACCGAGGAAGTGGGCGCGAAGCTGCCGCTATTGATGAACGCGGTGAACCTGCGGACGTATCGCACGCCGATGGCCAGCGGGCCGGACGGAATGCTGCCAGGGCTCGATGCCTTCCGCAAGGTGGTGATGGACGCCGCGCTGGAGGTCTACGGCAAGGACGCGGTACGCTCCGTGGCGGTGACGAAGGCGTCGCCGGGGTAGGGGCTGCGCTGGAACCCGATCCTTCGACAAGCTCAGGATGAGCGAAGTGTTGGGGGCGAGCGCAGCTTTCAAATAAAAAAGCCCGTCATCCCAGCGAAGGCTGGGACCGCTGGCCTGTTACTGCGGGCTTTCGTTCGAATGCCCTGCCGAGGGTTGGGCTTCATGCGGCCAGCGGTCCCAGCTTTCGCTGGGATGACGGGCGCGCGCAGGGAGACAAACGCCCTCAACCCGCTCAGGCTGAGCTAGTCGAAGCCCCCTGCGGCAAGGCGCTACCCGAAACTCTTCACCAGCGACCCCGCCACCAGCGCCCAGCCATCGACCAGCACGAAGAAAATGATCTTCATCGGCAGCGACACGGTCGCGGGCGGCAGCATCATCATGCCCATCGCCATCAGCACCGCCGCCACCGCAAGATCGATCACCAGGAACGGCAGCAGCAGCAGGAAGCCGATCTCGAACGCGCGGCGCAGTTCGGAGATCATGAAGGCGGGCATCAGCGTCGTCATCGGCAGTTCCGCCCGGCTCTTCGGCACTTTGCCCGAGAGGCTGACGAACAGCTTCACGTCATCGTCGCGCACTTGTTTCAGCATGAAGGCGTGGAACGGCTTGCTGGCGCGGGACAGCGCCTCGGTCTCGTTGATCTGCCCGGCGTTGTAGGGCTCCATGCCCTGCTTCCACGCCGCGTCGAACGTCGGTGCCATGACGAAGAAGCTGAGGAACAGCGCCAGCGAAATGACGATCGGGTTGGGCGGCACGCCCTGTACGCCCATTCCCGAGCGCAGCAGCGAGAGCGCCACGACGATGCGGGTGAACGAGGTGATCGTCATCAGGATGCCCGGCGCCAAGCTGAGCACCGTGAGCACCATCACCAGCTGCAGCACCCGGCCCGACATCGTGCCGCCGCCGGTCAGGGCGCTCGCTGCGCCTGCGGCGCCAGCACTCTGGGCCATCGCCGCGACGGGCAGGACGAGGACCACCAGAACCGCGAGAACGGCCAGAATGCGCCGAAGCACGGTTTCCCCGGGGAAACCGGCAGGGGTGGCAGGGGCGCTCATCAGTGCAGTTCCGTCTTCACGTCCTGCGTGAACCAGACGTCCGGGAGCACTGGAATGCGGTCCGCGAAGGAGGCTTTGTGTGCTTCCGGTTCCTTATCAAATATCTGATTTTCATAATTTTGTTTGACGATCTCGACCGCCTTTGGGGCCGCCGTGCTGTCCAGCACCGTCACGCCTTCCGGGCCGATCAGGACGCTGAATTCGGTATCGTCACGGCGCAGCAGCACCAGCGAGCGGCGTTGGTCCACGGCAAGCCGCTCGACTACCTGCAAGCGCTTGTCATTCCCGGTATTACCCAGCTTTTCCAGCCACTTGCGCGGCATGGTCAGGTCGTAGCGCTTGACGGCCCACAACAGGCACACAAGGGCACCCAACACGACCATAAGGGCACCCAGCATGCGCACAAGCGAGAACAGGTCCACCTTTCAGCGCTCGGCCTGGACCACGCGGGTGATCTCCAGCGACATGGCCTCGCCGTTGACGAGGATGCGGCCCTCGGCGACGAGGCGGTCATTGACGTAGAGGCGCGTCGGATCGTCCTGCCCGCAGTCGAGCTGGATCATCGCGCCGCGGCTCATCTTGAGCACCTGGCGGACCGGGATGCTGGTGGAGCCCAGCACGATCTGCAAGTCGATGGGAATGCCTTCGAGGACGGACACCGCGCGTCTCCTTTCACTCGCAGCTTTATAGGGGAAAAATTTATAGGAGTAGTGCGCCACTAGGAAAAAGTTGCCTATAAGGTCGAGGTAAGGGCGTACAGGGGCATCTGGGGACCAAGCGTGGCGGAACTGGGCAATTCGATCGACGTCTCGGCATCGGGTCTGCGCGCGCAGGCGCTGCGGATGCGCGTCATCGCCGAGAATCTCGCCAACTCGGACTCCATCGCCACCACGGCCGAGGGCGATCCCTATCGCCGCCGCGTCGCCAGTTTCGCAAGCGAGGTCGATCGGGATACTGGCGCCACGCAAGTTACCGTGAAGTCCATCGAAGCGGACAAGAGTGCCTTCGGTCGGATCTACCAGCCCGGCAATCCCGTCGCCGACGCGCAAGGGTATGTCGAGCAGCCCAACGTCAATCCGCTGATCGAGGCCGCCGATATGAAGGCGGCGCAGCGCTCCTACGAAGCCAACCTCAACGCCATCGAGGCGGCGCGCGGCATGACCATGCGCACCGTCGATCTGCTGAAGTAAGGACGAGGCAATGTCGATCGGCTCCCTCGACGGGCTTTCCGCTTACGCCCGGGCGGCCCGGGCCACCAATCCGCTCTCGGATACCGGCCAGAAGAGTGGCGGCCTAGCGCCCTCCGGTGGTCTTGCTCCGAGCGGCGGCGGGTTCGGCTCGATGGTTGAGAGCATGGTCTCGCAGACCGGCGACGCCTTGCGCGGGGCCGAGGCGCAGAGCATCAAGCAGATCGGCGGCAAGGGCGACCTGATCGACGTCGTCACCGCCATCGGCGCGGCGGAAACCGCGCTCGATACGGTAGTGGCGGTGCGCGACCGGGTGGTCTCGGCCTACTCCGACATCATGAAGATGCAGATCTAGGGATGAGCGGGTGCGCTGAACGGGGACCAAATCCCCGTCATCCTGAACTTGATTCAGGATCTATCGGGCGGTCGTACCCGATGGCTTATGTCACCATCGGCGCTTGCGGTTTGCTGCGGCAAAGCACCGGGCTTGAGGCGCGATGGACCCTGAAACAAGTTCAGGGTGACGAAGCAAAGGGGCGGCATCGCGCCATCCCGTGACCCCGGACGCCGCCATCGAACTCGCCCGCGCCGCGCTGGTGCTGATGCTGACCATCTGCGGGCCGATGCTGATCGCCGCGCTGATCGTCGGCGTGCTCATCGGCCTGTTGCAAGCCTTGACGCAAGTGCAGGAAATGACGCTGACTTTCGTGCCCAAGCTGCTGGTGCTGGGCGTGGTGATGCTGCTCAGCCTGCCGATGATCGGCCATGCCCTGAGCAATTTCATGGACCGCGTGGCCGACGCCATCGTCGCGCATTAGGCCGCCGATCGTGCTTGATCGAAGCTCGCATGGGCGAGAGTTGGGGTATCAAAACCCGATCCGTCATCCCCGCGATTGCGCGTGCGCGTCGATTTACCGCGCGGGCGCAGCCGCATGAACGCCATCGACCTCGCGACCCTGCTGCGTCTGCCGATCGACACGGCGGCGTTCCTGCTGCTGTTCTGCCGCGTCGGCAGCGTCATCATGCTGCTGCCCGCCTTCTCCGACGACGGATTGCCGATGCAGATCCGCCTCGTCATGGCGCTGGCCTTCACCTTCGGCATGTATGGCATGCTGGAGCCGCACGTCACGCCTGCGCTGCAGTCCGGCCTGTCGATGCCGCTGCTGGTGATCGGCGAGGTCATGGTCGGCCTCGCGCTCGGCATGATCGTGCGCATCCTGTTCAGTGCCGCCGCCATTGCCGGGGCGCTGGCCTCGCAGCAGGTGGGCCTGTCCTCCGCGCTGGTGGTCGATGCGGCGATGGGCGGGCAGGTGCCGCTGCTCGCGCGGTTCGTCGGCGTCGCGGCGATCGTGGTGTGCCTTTCGACGGGCCTGCATCACTTGTGGATCGCCTCGATCTTCAAGTCCTACGCCAGCTTTCCGGTCGGCGGGATGCCGCCTGCCGCTGACTTTGCGCATCTCGCCGTCGCGGTCATGGGGCAGGCGACGGCGCTGGGGCTGAGCCTGTGCGCGCCGCTGATCCTCTACGGCATGCTGTTCAATCTGGGGCAGGGGCTGGCGGCGCGGGTGGCGCCCTCGATCCAGGTGTTCTTCATCATGCAGCCCGCGAACCTGCTGCTCGGTCTCTCGGTCCTGGCGATGACGATGGGGGCGATGCTCACTGCTTTCGCGAACGCCATGGCCACGTTCATGCAGAGCGGGTGGAACCTCTGACATGGCCGATGACGCCCCCGACAAGGACCAGCGCACACACGAGCCTACGCAGAAGAAGCTCGACGACGCCCGCAAGCGCGGCGAAGTCGCCATCGCGCCGGAAGTTCGCCACGCCACGATGATGGCGGGCGCTCTGGCGGTGACGGGGTGGCTGGGGCTCTCGGCGATGGAAAGCCTGGGCACCATGCTCAAGCGGCTCTGGGGCCATGCGGAGGATTTCAGCCTCGATCCGGACGGCGCGCAGGGCCTGGCCACCGGGGTCGCGTGGCACACGCTGGTGTCGCTGCTGCCGGTCTTCGCGGTGCTGATGGCCGCGGCGGTGAGCACGATATTCCTGCAGGGCCGCGCGGTGATGAGCTGGTCGCGTCTTTCGCCGAAATGGTCCAAGCTCTCGCCCGCGAGCGGGTTCTCGCGCCTGTTCGGCACCCGCGCGCTGGTGGAATTCGCCAAGACGCTGGCCAAGATGAGCGCAATCGGCCTCGTGGTGTGGATGGTGCTGGCGCCGCGCCTGCAGGGCGTGGACGGGCTGGTCGGCCGCTCTCCCGGCGCGATCGGTGCGGCGGCGGGGGGGCTCGCGTTCGAGGCCCTGCGCGCGGTGGCGATGCTGGTCGCGGGTCTCGCGCTGTTCGACTTCCTGTGGCAGCGCCGCAGCTTCCTGCAGCGCATGCGCATGACCCTTCAGGAAGTGAAGGACGAGCACAAGCAGAACGACGGCGATCCCAAGATCAAGGCCAAGATCCGCCAGATCCAGATGCAGCGCTCGCGAAAGCGGATGATGTCGGCAGTGCCGACCGCCAGCGTGATCGTGACCAACCCAACGCACTACGCCGTCGCGCTCAAATACGAGCATGGCGTGACCGCCGCGCCGACGGTGGTAGCGAAAGGCGTGGACGCGGTGGCCCTGCGCATCCGCGAGGTCGCAGCGGAGGCCGGGGTGCCGATCCTGGAGAACCCGCCGCTGGCCCGCGCGCTCTTCGCGGCGGTGGAGATCGACCACCCCATCCCGATCGAGCACTATCAGGCAGTGGCGGAGATCATCGGCTACGTGCTGAAGCTGGCGAAGAAGGCGGGGCGCTGATGTTCCTCACCGAGCTTGTCTTGGGGAGGTGGCGCCGACGAAGTCGGCGACGGAGGGAGAATCTGCACGCCTTCTTCTCCTCCACCACCCGCTTCGCGGGCGGTCCCCCTTCCCCGAGACAAGCTCGGGGAGGAATTGCGTCGGTCACACCCGACCCTCCCAACTCCATCCTATAAAGCACACGATGCCCCGGCTGCCGTTCCTCCTCGCGCTTCTCGCCCTGTTGTCGCCCTCGGTGGCACAGGCAGGCCCGCAGCCGCGCATCAAGGACATCGTCGACGTCGAGAACGTGCGCACCAACCAGCTGGTCGGCTACGGCCTGGTGGTCGGTCTCCAAGGCACCGGCGACCGCATCCGCAACGTCCCCTTCACCGAGGAGACCTTGCAGGCGATGCTGGAGCGCATGGGCGTCAACATCCGGGGCACCCAGATGCTCACCCAGAACGTCGCCGCCGTAACCGTCACCGCGACGATGCCGCCCTTCGCGCGCGCGGGATCGACGGTGGACGTGCAGGTTTCGGCGCTCGGCGACGCCAGCAGCCTGCAGGGCGGCATTCTCCTCGTCTCCTCGCTGCGGGCGCTGGACGGCGAGATCTACGCGGTGGCGCAAGGGCCCGTCGCCGTCTCCGGCTTCAAGGCGCAAGGGGCGGGCGCGAAGCTCAGCCGGGGCGTGATGACCACTGCGCGCATCGCCGGCGGCGCCATCATCGAGCGCGAGGTGCCTTATGACCTGCGCAATGCCCACTCGCTGAAACTGGCGCTGAAGAACCCCGATTTCACCACCGCGCGCCAGATCGCCCAGACCATCAACCGGCAGGCGCCCGGCTCGGCCGAAGTGCTCGATCCCGGCACGGTGGAGCTGCGCCCCTATGGCAGCGGCTCGTTGATCGACCTCGTCACCCAGGTCGAGAACCTGACCGTCGCGGTCGACCAGCCCGCGCGGATCGTCATCAACGAGGCGGCGGGCACCGTGGTCATGGGCGCGGACGTGCGCGTCAGTCCGGTGGCCATCGCGCAAGGGGGGCTGACGATCAGCGTCACCGAGACCCCGGTGGCCTCGCAGCCCGCGCCGTTCTCGGGCGGGCAGACGGCGGTATTGCCGCGCACCACCATCCAGGCCAACGACGGAAACGGCGCGGCGCTGGCGATGCTGACCAGCGGCACTTCGCTGCAGACGCTGGTGGGCGGCCTCAATGCGCTGGGCGTCAGCCCGCGCGATCTCATCACCATCCTGCAGGCGCTCAAGACGGCGGGCGCGCTGCAGGCCGAAATAGCGGTGCAGTAGGATGAGCGATCCGATCAATACCTATCCCACGCGGCCGCCGGTTCAGGCGCCGACGATCTCGCAGGATCGCAGCCCGGCGGCGGTGGCGCGCCAGTTCGAAGGCGTCTTCGCAGGCCAGATCACCAAGATCATGATGGAAACCGTGGAGCAGGACGAGCAGTTCTCCGGCGGCCACGGCGAGGAGATGTTCCGCGGCATCCTGGCCGAGCAGATCGGCAACTCCATCGCGTCCGGCAAGGGCCTCGGCATTGCCTCGGCGGTCGAGGCGCAGATCATCCGCCTGCAGGGCGCGACCAATGCCGAATGACAACGAGACCGCCGCCGCCATCGTCGGGGTCATGACCTCGCTCTCCTCGGTCATGCGCGAGGAGACGCGCGCGCTGGAGAGCGGCATCCGCGCGCTCGACCTGGCCGAACTGGCCTCGGCCAAGGCGCGGCTCGTGGGCACGCTGGAGGAACACCTCGCCCGCGTGACGCGGCAGGAGCCGGGCTGGACCGCGCAGCTGGACGCCCCCTTGCGCGAGAGCTTCACCGAAGCGCTGGGCGAGCTGCGCGCCGCCTCGATGGTCAACGCCGCGCTGCTGGAACGGCACATCGAGCTGTCCGCCGACCTGATGGGCGCGATTGCGTCCGAGGCCAAGCGCCTGACCGGCAACCGCGCCTACGCCTACGGGGCGCGCGGCACCCTTGCCCGCGCGGACCTGACGACGCCGATTTCGCTCAACGGGGAGTTCTGAGCGGGTAATTTTCGGGAGCCCCGCCGCCCTCCGGCGTGCTAAGGCCGCAGTCTGTTTCGGGAAGGAGCGGCCTGATGGGCGGTATCTGCGGGAAACCGGTTCTGCTGCTGGCGGCGGCCATGGCATTCACCGCTTCGACGGCGCGGGCGCAGTCTGCGGGCACGCTGATCGCGGCCGATCCGGTCGCCACCGCGCCTGCCGGCATGAAGGCCTGGCGCATCCGCTACTGGACCCGTGACGAGAAAGACCGGCCCCTCGCGGTGACCGGCATGGTCGTCGCCCCCGCTGCCCCCGCTCCCGCTGCTCCCGCCCGGCCGGTCATCGCCTGGACGCACGGGCTGGTCGGCATCGCGCGCCGCTGCGCGCCGTCGCTGGGGGACGACAACTTCACCGTGATCCCCGGCCTGAAGGATGCCCTCGCCCGCGGTTATACCGTGGTCGCGCCCGACTATCCGGGGCTGGGGTCGGAAGGCGTGCATCCGGTGCTGATCGGCGTGAGCGAGGGCCGTTCCACCCTCGATGCGGTGCGCGCCGCGCGTCGCATCCCGGCGGCGGCGAGCGGCACCCGCTTCGCGCTCTGGGGGGAATCGCAAGGCGGCCACGCAGCCTTGTGGTCCGGCCAGATCCAGGCACGCTACGCGCCCGAGCTGCAGCTGTCGGGGATCGTCGCGGTGGTGCCGCCGACCGACCTTCCCCGCAACTTGACGGAAGGCAGCGACCCGCGCGTGCGCGCCCTGTTGATCGCCTATACGGCGACCAGCTGGTCGCGGCTCTACGGCGCGCCCATGGCGACGTTCGGGTCGCCCTCGGTCCAGCGCGTGATGATGCGGCTCGCCGACAACAACTGCGTGCGCTTCGACGCCCGGCCCAAGCTGGGCACCATCGCCGGCATCGCCATTGCCCAGCGGGCGATCGCCAGGCTCGATTTATCCCGGCAGCAGCCCTGGGGCCGCATGATGCGCGCAAACAATCCCTCCGCGGCGGCGATCCCGGTCCCCGCCCTGATCGCGACCGGAACGGCGGACACGATCGTCGCCCCGGCCGTGGTGCGCGACTTCGCCCGCCTCGCCTGCAGGCGGGGCAGGACCGTGCGCTTCATGTCGATACAGGGGGGCCGGCACGAGACCGTCGCGCGCAGCGAGGCGGCGGCGATGCTGGACTGGATCGACGCCCGCTTCGCCGGCCGCAAGGCACCGGGCAACTGCGGCACGTTCTGAAAGACGATTCCCGGTCAGCCCTTCCCGGCCTAAATTCCGAGCCATTGCTCGGTGTGTGTGCGCAAGTCGATCCCCGCGTTGTGGTCATATGCGATCCACGCGCTCGTCGCCAGCATCGTCCACAAGATGCTGAACAGCGATCCGACCAGGAAGTATTCGGCGAAATTGCGCTCGTCCATGTCCTTGAAGCGCGCGACGGTCTTGAGCGCGATCACAGCGGCAAGGATCTCCCAGCTATGGACGATGATCCCCGTGGCCAGGATCAGCCGTTCGAATACGCCGATCCAGCGGCCCGCGTTGTGCGCCGCAGTAGGAAGATGCGCGATGGAATCCTTCAGGCCGCTGAGGTGGAAGATCCCCCGGCAGATCAGGTTGCCCTCCCAGGTCAGCAGTATCAGGGCTACTGCGGTGTAAAGGAATGCGCACCCCATTTGTCGGCCCCCGGCAATCGGTATCGATGGTCGAGCTCGGCGAGCGCCTTGTGAATGGCGGCCCACTGGATGACATACAGCTCGAAGTCGCCTGCGCTTCGCACTTTGTAGACGTTGTGTACGCTGACATTGCGGGCGTTCGCCACTTCGGCGACCGAGGCCCCGGCCAGCAGCTTGACGATATCGCCGCGCTGGGCCTGCGACCACCCGCGCTCGATGGCGGTCAGGCTTGCGCCGCTTGCTTCCAGCAGGGTTTCGAGAAGCTCGTACTGCGGGAAGGAGAAGCGGTAACGGCTCGCAGAGCGCTTTTCCCCCAGACGTTCCCGCGCGTCGGCGAAGCCCGGCCCCATCATGTTCCAGGCGCGCCGGGAATTGACCGATGTTCTAAGATCGATGCTGCCGATCACGAAACGGCAGTCGATGTCCTTGCCCAGCAACTCGAAGCGGATCTCGCGCGCGGCTTGCGCGGCAGCCACCAGCGAGGTGAACGGGCCCTGGAATTCGTCACCAAGCGTTATCGTCAATGGCGAGGCCATGTCGGCGGCAAGGGCCTTGTTCTGGCGGTCGATCGCGGCATTGAACCGGGCGTGCAGGTCCCGGGGATCCGCATGCCGCTCGCTCCCCACGAGATCGCCCATGAGGACGGCATGGAAGGAGGGAGAGGAAGCCATGAACGCGGTGACGGCATCAACCCAAAAAAGGGTCACTTCAATTTTTAACCCAAATTCGGTGTAATCGAAGAATTATCCCAAAAACGGGTTACAACTCCCGGGGGCGAGCGCCGCGAGTGGCGTCGCCCTTACTCGAACACCGCGGAGAGCACCGCCGCGACGTCGGCCGGGGCGAGGGTGTCGAGCATCACTTCCAGATCAGGGCTTTGCGAATAGCCGAGCATGCGGCCGTGCCGGTCGGCGGCGACGGAAAGGACGCGCAGCGCCTCACCCTCGCGCACGACGGCGAGACCGCCGGTGGCGGGGTAGCGGTCGGGGTCCACCACCAAGGTAGCGCGGCCGGGCAGTCCCGCGCCCAGCGTCGGGCGGCCGAGGCGCAGGCCATAGGCGCGCGGGCCCGCGCTGCGCGGCGCCTCGACCTCGGCGCCGGTCGGGGTTGGCGCGATCAGGCCGCCGGGCAGGGGGGTGCCGAGGACGGGAAGCAGGCGCAGGGTAGCGGCGTTGTCGGGAGCCATAGGCTCGGTCTTCGGCGCCGGAGCTGGAATCGTTGCCCGTGCTGCTACAGGAGCAGCAACCTCAGGCGCGCCGCCGCTCAGTTCGTCCTTCAGCGCTGCGATGCGCGTGCGCGACTTGGTGAGGCGGATCTCGGGGTTGGCGACCATCGGCAGCACCGCGTCGAGGTCCCCGGCGGCGTGGAGCGCCTCGACCTCGGCCATCAGCGCCTTGTCGTCGGGCGCGCCGAACAGGCGGCGCAGGGCGGCCCGCACGTCCTCGTTCCAGCGTTCCAGCGGCTTGAGCGCATTCTCGATCCGCGACAGTACCACCGGGGCAATGCCGTATTCGCTTTCGAGCACCGCGATCGTCAGCGCCGGATCGCCGCCGCGCCGCGCGCGCAGGGCGGCGGCGAGCAGCACCGCGCGCAGTTCGCCCTCAGGGTCGGCAGGGGCGGGGCCGTGGAGAGGTTCCGCCCATGCGGCGATGTCGAAACCTGGGGCATCGACGTCGATCAGCAGTTCCACGGGGTCCACGCCGAGCGCGCGGCCGAGATCACGCAGTTCGTCGGGCCGGGCGAAAATCTCTCCCCGCTCGATCTTGGAGAGGCGGATATAGGTTATTCCCGAAAGCCGCTCCGACAATTCTAGCAGGCTGCCGATATTGAGTTGCTTGCGAAACTTACGGATGCGGTTCGGGAATACGAGCATGCGATGGTAATCGATTGTCGTCATCGCCGCCTCCATTACTTGCCGGGGACCGGCCCGACCGCTTAATCCGGGCGACTTGTCGTTCATCGCAGATCTTGTTCCATTCTGGGGATGGCCGGGACTTTTCATGTCCGACCTTCCCGGTCAATGCGCCCATTCGGAGTGTTCTGCCGAATCGGGTCTTTTTCGCGACCGCCGCTTGATTGGCGGAACTTGGGAATTGGCGCTTACTGCCTTGCGATATCCTTAAAATTTCGCATTTCTTACGCAATCCGGCCAGTCGCCCTCCGCAAAACCGGAGTGTGGATGCGCGAAACGGCGGAATCTGTGGGTTTGCAGGATAACGCTGCAAGGTCCGAAATGGATGCGAAATTGGGGATGAAGGGGCGAATTTTCTGCTCGCCAAGGCTCATCCTTTAAGTGTCGGCTCAATCCGCCCTGTCGCGTAGCGATGGGGAGGTGGCAGTCGCGCAGCGACTGACGGAGGGGGCTTTGAGCGCGCTATCCCTCCACCACCGACTGCGTCGGCGGTCCCCCTCCCCATTGCTGCGCAACGGGGAGGATGCCGGTCACCCCTTGCCCACCGCCGTCTTCATCAGCGCCATCTGCTTGCGATAGAGGTTGGTCATCGCTGCATAGTCCTGCTGCACCTGGCCCAGCGACAGGAGCTGGTCTTCCAGCGTCACGTTGTTGCCGTCGGGCTTGGTCTCGCTGGTATTGCCGTCGAGGACGATGCGCCCGCCTGCCTGCGGGGCCCTGGCGCCCAGCGCGGTCATGCTGCTCGAGAGTTCGACGTGCGGGCGAGCCACGTGCGGCGTGCCGCTCGAGCCCAGCTGGCCGTCCACCAGTGCGGAGAAGTCCGGAGCCTCGACCGTCCGGGCCTTGTAACCCGGTGTCTCGGAGTTGGCGACGTTCTCGGCGATGACGCGCTGGCGCTCGGCCATGGACTTCATGGCGCGGCCCATGCCGTCGAACAGGGGGGGGAGGGTGGACATCGGGTGCCTCCTTAGGAACCGGTGAGGCGCGAAAGCGCGGCCTGATAGCTGGCGAGCTTGGCCTGCTGGTAGGCGCTGCCGCCGCTGCCGGAAATGGTGCCGTCGACGATCGCCGCCTTGCCCGAATCCCAGTAGAGCGAGCGATAGGCCGACTGGATCATCGACAGCGCGCTCTTGACCCGGGAAAGCGCAGTGCCTGCCGTGGTGGCGTCGGTCAGCGTCAGCGCGCTGGACAAGTTCAGGTTGAAGCGCCCTCCCGGCATCACCTTGGCGGCTTTCGGATCGAGCACCTTGGAGGGCACGAGGCGGATAGGATCGAGGCCCAGCTTGCCCAGGGCGTCCTTGCCGTCCGCGCCCGCGATCAGTTCCAGCGTGTGCCCGGACTTGACGTCGATCTTGAGGCTGGAGGCGCCGTCGGTGAAGGGCGTGGTGATGGTCGCGTCGGTGCCGGCGATCTTGCGGATCTTGGCGGCGAGGCTGGTCATCGTCTCGCCCTTCTCGATGGTGACGGTGCGCGCGGTCTCGCCGTCGACGCTGATCTTGAAGCTGTCGCCCAACCGCAGCGAGGTCTCGGCCACGAGGTCGCCGGTGCTCTGCTGGTTGAGCACGCCGCGGTGCAGGCCAAGCGCGCCGAGGCCGCTGGTCGCCCCGCCCGCGACGGCGGTAATGCGCACCGGCTCCACGGCGCTGCTGCGCTGGCCCCATTGCGAGACCGTCTGCACCGAGCCATCGGCGGGATCGATCCGCGCGACGAAGCCGTCCACGCTGCCCTTTTTCGCATCGCCCAGCGTCCCCGCCGTGCGTCCGCCGACGTAGAGTGCGCCGTTCAGATAGGCGACGCTGTCCGCCTGATCGGCGCTGTCGGTGCCGATGTAGCTGGTGAGGGTGGCGGAGAAATCCGGCTCGATCAGGGTGACGAAAGCGTCGGTCCCGCCGGAGAGGCCATTGACCTGCGCGCCGTTCAGCGCCGTGCTGGTGGCGCCGACGACGGCGATCTGGCCGCTGTCCGACACCGCGATCGCCTTGGCTGAGGCATTGCCCAGCGCCACCGAGCCGAGCTCCGTGCTCAGCGATCCGGCGGCGGTCTTGCGCAAGGTGGCGACGCCCTTCTCGTTGGTCAGCGCCAGCAGGTTGCCGTCCCCATCGATGGCGAGGGCCGAGATCGAGTCCGACCCGCCGCTGTCGATGGTGCGCCGCTCCTGCATTTTGCCCGCCGCGTCGAGCCGCACGATCACGGCGTCCCCGCCTCCGCCCCCTGCCCCGACTGCGGCGCGCCCGGCGACGTAGATCGAACCATCGTTGCCGACTGTCACCGCGCTTGCGGTCTCGTTGCCGACCTGGCGGATCGCGGTGCTCGAAAGCTCCTCGCCCTTGGCGTTGAAGCGGCTGACGAGGAGGTCGGTCTGGGTATCGTCGCTGCCGTTGAACGCGCCCGAGACGGTGCCCGCGACGACGATCTCTCCGTTGGGCGCGATCGTCACCGCCGCGCCCGAGGCGGTGCCTGCCGCGCCGAGATTGCGCTGCCAGACCACCGTGCCCTCGCTGTCGACTTTGGTGAGGAACAAGTCGTCGGTGCCGTCGCCGGTCTGCGTGCCCATGTCGCCTGCGGTGGTGCCGACGATGTAACTATAGCCGTCCGCGTCGGTGGCGATGGCATTGGCGGCGGTCGCCGAAACGACGGTGTACTCGGCGTTCTCGGCCAGCTCGGTCTTGGTGGATTTGGCGGTGGCGGCCGCGCTTGCGGCGGCGCGGGCGGTGGCGTCGGTATCCACGGCGTTGATCTTGCTCAGCCGCTCCCAGGTTAGCGATCCGGCAAGGTCCTCGATGCGGTAGACATTGGCCGAAGTGGGTGATTTGGTGCCGGAGATCGTCGCCGTCTCGCCGCTCGCCACCATCAACGCATCGCCCGCCGCGACCTGATCGATCGAGACTTTCTCTATGCCCGAGGGGTTGAAGGTGAGGCCCCACTTGCCGTCGGTCTTCTCGACGGTGAAGTGCGACTTCCACTGCGAGGTCGTATTGCCCTCGGCATCGAGGATCGGAGTGCCGCTGGCGTTCGTGGCGATCTTCGCGCCGATCGCGGCATTGAGCGCGGCGGCGACCGAATCAAGCGTCGGGGGCTGGGTGCTCGTCTGCGAAAGATCGACGCTGACGACCTCGCTGGTGGTGCCGCGGGTCAGGGTCACCTGAAAAATTTCACTGCCCGTCAGACCCTCGACCGGGGCCGCGCGGGTGGTCGAAACGCCGGTGCCGGCAACCGCGCCGGTGGCGTAGCGAGCCTCGACGCCCAGGGTACGGGTGCTGCTCGTCACCGATCCGAAACCAAGTTCGAGAAGGTCGGTATCGGCGCTCGAAAGGTAGCCCTGAAGGTCCGCCAGACCTAGCGCGAAACTCTTCTGCAAGGCCGCCCGCTCGGTCGCGGAAATCGACTTGGAGGTGCCTGCCTGCGCCAGAATACGCAGGTTTTCCAGCGCCTTGTAAGCAGTAAAGGCGGTCTGGACGTCGGGCAGGTCCTCCAGCGAACTGTCGCCATTGGCATCGATGATCGAGGCGAGCCGCTTGACCGCCGCGACTTGCGCGCTGGTCGCGGTATCGGTGCCCAGAGCATCGAGCCACGGCGCCGCCGTGGTGGGCGTCGTGAACGCCTTCTTGGCCGCCGTCACCGCCACGCTGTCGGACGAGGCGAGGCTGCTTTGATAGGATGAATAGGCCGAGGTTCCTCCCAGAACCGACAGGCCGATCAACCCATTATTCAGACTTATCGTCAATTGTGCCTCGTGAGCCGGTTGCGTGGGCGTCCTTCCTATAAATAGAAGGAAGACCTTGCGATCGGATGAAATTGCGCATTTTTCAAGGAATCTCGCAGTGAACATGATGACCGCGGTGGGCGAGCCGCCGGAGCTCAAGAAATATTCGGGCACCCAGCGGGCGGCTGCGCTGCTGCTGGCGCTCGGTCAGGAGCACGGAATCCCCATCTGGCAGCAGCTGAACGACGACGAGATCAAGGAGCTGTCTTCCTCGATCGCGTCGCTCGGCCGCGTGCCTGCCGTCGTCGTCGAATACCTGCTCGGCCAGTTTTCGGGCGAGGTGTCCTCGATTACGACGCTGCACGGCTCCTACGAGACGACCGAACGGCTGCTCGAAGGCGTGCTCGCGCCCGAGCGCGTCAAAGACATTATGGAGGACATTCGTGGTCCCTCCGGCCGGACGATGTGGGACAAGCTCTCGAACGTCAGCGAAGGCGTGCTGGCGGGCTACCTCAAGAGCGAGCACCCGCAGACCGTCGCGGTGATCCTCCAGAAGCTCAAGCCCGACCACGCGGCGCGCGTGCTGGCGGCGCTGCCGCGCGATTTCGGCACCGAGGTCGTCATGCGCATGCTCAAGACCGAGACCGTCCAAAAGGACGTGATCGTGCAGGTCGAGCAGACGCTCAAGACGGAGTTCATGACCAACCTCTCGCGCGCGCAGCGCCGCGATCCGCACGAGACGATGGCCGAACTGTTCAACGCGCTCGACCGCTCGACCGAGGAGGCGATGCTCGGCGCGCTCGACGAGAAGGCGCCCGAGGAAGCCGAGCGCATCCGTGCGCTCATGTTCACCTTCGAGGATCTGTCGAACCTGCTGCCGAGCGCGATCCAGGTCATAGTGCGCAACTGCAACAAGCGCGAACTGGCGCTGGCGCTCAAGGGCGCGCCGGAAGAGATGCGCCGCCTGTTCTTCGGCGCCATGACTGAGCGCGCCGCCAAGCTGCTGCGCGACGACATGGCCGCGATGGGGCCGGTGCGCGCCCGCGAATGCGAGGCCGCGCAGGGCAACCTCGTCACGCTCGCCAAGGATCTGGGCGAGCGCGGCGAAATCGTCCTCGCCGACCCCAAGAGCGACGATGCGATGATCTATTGATGACGACTGATGGCAACTAACCCGAAGGCACCCGCCGACGGCGCGGGAACGATACAACCTTTCGGCTTCGACCGGGTGTTCTTCCACCCCGTCGATACGCCGTTTGTCCCCGTGCCCGGCGAGCCCGAGCCTGCGTCCGCCGCGGAAACCCTGCCCGAATCCTTGCGTGACCGGATCGAGGACCTTGAATCCCGCATCGAGCGCATGCAGGCCGAGCACCGCGCCGAACTCGCCCGCGCCCGCGCCGACGGCTTCGAGGCGGGCGCCGCGCAGGCCCGTTCGGAACGCGGCGAGGCGCTGCTGGCGGCGACGGACGCGCTTCACGCCGCGCTCGACGGGATCGAGGGACAGGTCGAAGCCGTCGCCCGCCGCATGATCGGCGAGGCGGGCGCGGTCGCCCTCCACGCGGCAGAAATGCTGGCCGGCCACGCCATCGAAACCTCTCCCGCGCGCGCCGTGGACGAGGCACTGGCCCGCGCGCTGGAGCAAGTGGCGCAAGGCACCGCGCTGGTGGTCCGCGTGAACCCGGAAATGCGCGACGAAGTGGACGTCCTCGTCGAGGCGCGCGAGGCGAAATGCGGCCGCCCGCTGGCGATCACCGTGATCGACGACGAGGCCGTGCCGCAGGGCGACGCGCGCATCGAATGGACTTCGGGCGGCCTCAACGTCGATGCCGAGGCGCGCCGCGCCGCGGTGATGGCGGAACTCGCGGGGGTTTTGCTCTGACGCCAAATCCTCCCCGACGCGTAGCGATGGGGAGGGGGACCGCCGACACAACAGGTGGTGGAGGGGGAGAAACCCCGCCGTCAGCGCTGCGGGCTGCCACCTCCCCATTCCTGCGGAACAGGGATGATAAAGAGACCAGACATTTTTGCGCATCCCGGCAAGTCTTGCCTAGTCTCATCCTATAATGCCCTCTGGGCGCGCGACAGGGGCGGCGCCGGGATCTCGGAAGGCCGGACTTGGAAGCGTTGCGCAATTTCATCGGGCAGATTGGAGTGCGCCGCGCCGCGATGATGGGCGGCGTCGCGCTGGCGCTGCTGCTCGGCCTCGGCTGGATGGCCACGCGTACGCCTGACAGCGCGATGGGCTATCTCTATACCGACCTCGATCCCTCGGCCGCATCGACCATCACCGAGAAGCTCAAGGGGCAGGGCGTGCCCTTCCAGCTGTCGGCCGACGGAACCGCTATCCTCGCGCCTGCCGACAAGCTGCCCGAACTGCGCATGGCGATGGCCTCCGAGCAGTTGGGCGGCAAGATCGGCTACGAAGTGCTCGACCAGGAGGAGCCCTTCGGCATCTCCTCCTCGCGCGCGAAGCTGAACGAGACGCGCGCGATCGAGGGTGAACTGACCCGTTCGATCGAAAGCCTGGACCGTGTCAGCCGCGCCCGCGTCCACGTCGTCATGCCCGAGCGCGCCATGTTCGAAACCGAGCCGCGCAAGGCCAGCGCCTCGGTCACGGTCAAGACCACCGGGCGGCTTCCGGCCGAGGCGGTTCAGGCGATCCGCTACCTGGTGTCCTCGGCGGTGCCCGACCTCTCGCCCGAGGCGGTGTCGGTGGTGGACCAGACCGGTGCGCTGCTGGCGCGGGCGGGCGAAGGGCAAGGCAGTTCCGGCGACATCGAGGAACGCCAGGCCGCCGTCGAAGCCCGCCTGCGCGACCAGATCGAGACCATGGTGGAGCCGATCGTCGGCCACGGCAAAGTCCGCGCCGAAGTGTCTGCCGTGCTCGAACGCGATCAGGTGCGTGAGGAATCCGAGACCTTCGACCCCGACAAGCAGGTTATCCAGCATCAGGTCAGCGTCGAATCCAGCAACCAGAGCACCGAGAAGACCCCCGGCGCGCAAGGCGCGACCGTCGCCACCCAGTTGCCCGAGAACGCGGCCGCCGCGCAGAACGGCGCGAACGGCGACAGCCGCAACGCAGCGCAGAACGAGACGTCCGAGGACACCACGTACCAGAACAGCCGCGTCCAGAAGGTCGCCGTGCGCACGCCGGGGCAGGTCAAGCGCCTGACCGTGGCGGTCATGGTGGACGGCGGCGAGAAGGGCCTGCCGCAGCCGCAGCTCGATCGCCTGCAGCGCCTCGTGGAGAACGCCGTCGGCTTCGACAGCGATCGCGGCGACAGCGTGGTGGTGGAGAACATGCCCTTCGCCGCGCAAGACGTGGACGGCATCGACGGCGGCCTGCCGTTCGGCCTGACCGTCGATCGCATCCTCGACGTGCTGAAGATCGTGCTGGTGGGCGGTATCGTCCTCTTCGCCATCCGCATGCTGCGCCGCCAGAACGCGCCCGCGCTGCTGCCGCCGCCCTCCGGTGATCTTCCCGAGGGCGAGGACCGCCGCCAGCCTGCGGGCAGCCTCTCAATGGCGCAGCTTGAACCGATGGGAGGGGCTGCGGACGATACCCCGCTGCTCGATCAGGAAGTGGCGCTCGCCCATGTCGATGGGCGGGTGAAGCTCTCCGCGATCAAGCGTATCGGCGACACCATCGCTTCCAACCCGGCGGAATCCGCCTCCGTCATCCGCCAGTGGATGAACACGTGAAAGGTATCCGATGAGCGACGAGCTCGACACCCGGCACCAGCTGACCCCGGCGCATCTGCCTGAGGAACCGGCCCCGGTCCTGAGCGGCGAAACCGCGCTGCCGCCGCGTCCCTCCACGCCGCCGACGCCCGACGACCTGCACGCCGTGTTCGACGTGCCGGTGAAAGTGCAGGCAGTGCTCGGCCGATCGAAGATGGACATCGGCGACCTGCTGCGGCTCAAGCCCGGCATGGTCGTGGAGCTGGACCGCCGCGTCGGCGAGCCGGTCGACATCTTCGTCAACAACCGCATCATCGCGCGCGGCGAAGTCGTGCTGATCGACGCCACGCTGGGCGTCACGCTGACCGAAATCGTCCGCAAGGAAGCATGATGGGTTCGCGTGATCATGATGCCACCCGGCTGATGCTGGTCGGCGAACTGGGCGACGCGGTGGGCCTTGCCAACGAGATGGTGCGCGGCTCGGCCACCCGTATCGGCGTGGAATCCGCGCCTGCGGCCTTTGAAGGCTGGACCGGATCCGAAGCCGACATGGTGGTGGTGGACCTTGCGGTGAACCTCAAGGACGTGCTCGCGCGGCTGCGCGGCGGGCGTTCGGAGGGGTCCGTCACGGCATCGGTCTCCGGCCTCGTCGGACAGAACATCGCCGATGTCGAGCGCGAACTGATTCTCCAGACCCTGCGCCACTGCGGCGGCAACCGCAGCGCGGCGGCAGCAATGCTGGGCATTTCGGTGCGGACCATGCGCAACAAGTTGCGCTCGTTCCAGGCGGACGGGATGGCGGTGCCCCCGGCTCTTGCGGGCGTGGTGCGGGCCGAGATGGCAGCCGGGGTGTGATGAACGGTGCGCCCAGCCTCGGGGGCTTCGACACGCTCAGCCTGAGCGGGATTGGAAAGTCTACTTTTCCCCCGCTCACGCTGAGCGTGTCGAAGGGTCAGGCGCAGCCTTTCGCAACCCTGCCGCAACCGGCGGCCTGACCCGATGGCCACCGCTCCCACCAAGTCCGCGCTCCCGCCGCAGGTCACGCAGTTCCTCGTCCGCCTCGGACCGGGGCGCGACCTGGCGTTGGCGCTGGGTGTGGGCGCGATCATCGCGATGCTCATCCTGCCGATGCCGGCGTGGATGCTCGACATGGGCCTCGCGCTCTCGATCACTGCTTCCGTCCTCATCCTGATGACGGCGCTGTTCATCGAGAAGCCGCTGCAGCTTTCCAGCTTTCCGACGATCCTGCTCATCACCACGATGCTGCGCCTTGGCCTGAACCTTGCCTCCACCCGCCTGATCCTCGGCCACGGGCATGAGGGGCATCAGGCGGCGGGCGGCGTGATCGCCGCCTTCGGCGAGTTCCTGATGGGCGGCGAGACCGTCATCGGCCTCACCATTTTCGCGATCCTGATCGTCATCAACTTCGTGGTAATCACCAAGGGCGCGGGCCGCATCGCCGAAGTGGCGGCGCGCTTCAGCCTCGACGCGATGCCGGGCAAGCAGATGGCGATCGACGCCGACCTCAACGCCGGGACCATCACCGAGGACGTCGCCCGCGAACGCCGTTCCGAGATCGAGCAGGAGAGCGGCTTTTACGGCGCCATGGACGGTGCCTCGAAGTTCGTGAAGGGCGATGCCGTCGCCGCGCTGCTGATCACCGCGATCAATATCATCGTCGGGCTGATCGTCGGCGTCGCGATCCACGGTGTGCCGTTCGGACAGGCGTTCACGACTTATACCATCCTCACCGTGGGCGACGGCCTCGTCAGCCAGATCCCGGCGCTGATCGTCTCGACGGCGGCGGGCCTGCTGGTGTCAAAGGGCGGCGTCGTCGGCAAGACCGGCGCGGCGCTGGGCGATCAGCTGGGCCGTTATCCCAAGGCGTTCGGCATCGCGGGCGCGCTGATGGGCATGCTGGCGCTGATGCCGGGCCTGCCGTTCTTGCCCTTCGCGATCCTCGGCGGGCTCTGCGGATGGCTCGCGTGGACGATGACGAAGAAGGCGGAAGGGGCGGTGGCCGCCGCCCGCGTCGAGGAGGCCGCCGCTCAGGCCCGCCAGAAGGCCGCGCAGGCCGAGGAGCCGATCGCCCGCACCCTCGCGATCGACGCGCTGCGCATCGAGTTGGGCTATGGCCTGCTCCCGCTGATCAACGACGCCAGCGCGGAGCCGCGCCTCGACGATCAGGTCCGCGCGCTGCGCCGCCAGATGGCGACCGACTACGGCTTCGTCCTGCCTTCGGTGCGCATCATCGACAACATGGCGCTGCAAGCGAACGAGTACGTCGTCTACGTCAAGGAAACCGAGACCGCGCGGGGTGAACTGCGCATCGGCAAGCTGCTGGTGATCAACGCCGGCGGGGGCGAGACCGGCCTCTCGGGCGAGGCCACGCAGGAGCCCGTGTTCAAGCTTCCGGCCCAGTGGATCGACCGCGAACTGCGCCAGGAAGCGGGCTTCCGCGGCCTGACAGTAGTGGACTGCGGCACTGTCGTTACCACCCACCTGACAGAGATCGTCAAGGACAACATCGCCGATCTTCTTTCCTATGCCGAGACGCAGAAGCTGCTTGACGAGGTCCACAAGGATTCGGCCAAGCTGATCGCCGACATCGTGCCCTCGCGCATCTCCGTCTCGGGAGTGCAACGGGTGCTGCAGAACCTGCTGGCCGAGGGCGTCTCGATCCGCGACCTACCGACGATCATGGAAGGCGTAGCCGAGGCGAGCCCGCTGACCTCCAACCTCACGCAAGTCACCGAGCACGTTCGTGCGCGGCTTGCGCGGCAGATCTCGGCGCAGCACACGCTGGACGGAACCATCCCCATCGTCGCGCTCGGTGCGGTGTGGGACGAGGCGTTCTCCGAGGCGATCATCGGGCAGGGCGACGACCGCCACCTCGCCATGGCGCCCTCGCAGTTGCAGGCTTTCATCGCCTCGGTGCGCGAGACGTACGACCGCCTCGCCGGGCAGGGAGAAATCCCGTGCCTGCTGACGAGCCCGAGCCTGCGGCCTTTCGTGCGCTCGATCATCGAGCGGGTGAGGCCCGCGACGGTGGTGCTCTCGCAGAACGAGATCCATCCGAGGGCGCGCCTGCGCAGTCTGGGCGCGATCGGGTAGGGGCTGACACGGATGGGGCAAATAAACCCCGTCATCCCAGCGAAGGCTGGGACCCTTCGACAAGCTCAGGGTGAGCGGGAGTGGCGTAAACCTCACAATTCCGCTCAGGCTGAGCTTGTCGAAGCCCTTGCGCCGCGCGCCGCGAGGTGGGCTGTTCACGGCCATCTGTCCCAGCTATCGCCGGGATGACGGGGCCATCTGCTATCACACCCCGCCGTCGCTGCTCGCAATCCGCGGATGATAGCGCGCATAGCGCCGCTCCCCCACCCGCTCCAGCGCGCCCAGTTCGACAAGCTCGGCCAGATCGCGCGTCGCGGTGGCGGCGTCGGTGATCGTGCGATAGGTGTGCGCGCTCAAGCCCCCCGCGAAGCCGTCCGACCCTTCGGCCATCATGCGGATCAGCGATAAGATACCTTTCTATCGATCACCATAGGGCGCGATCGTGATTTAGGGAAGGCAAGCCCATCGATCAGCCCTGCGCATAAGATCGCAGCCGCGACCGCCCGGTGCACGAGCATCCTATGATGAACCGATGCCCGTTCCCGTGACGACCCTCTTCCCGACCGTTACTGGCTCGGGCACTCCCACGCCGAGCGTCGGGGATGCGGAACCCGGCGCTTTCCTTGCCGCGCTGGCGAGCGTCGGCGCCAAAGTCGATGGGGCCGCGCAGGCGGGCGAAGCGCCGCCTGTCGCGGCTCAGGCTCTTCCGCTCTCCAGCCGGATCGCGCCGCAAGTGGCGGCGGCGAGCGTCACGGCGCCGCAGGCCCCGGCCGAGCCGGTCGGGGCGACTGCAGCTTTGTCTCTGACGTTGACGGATGCGACCGCTGTGTCGGTTCCGTCTCTCCCCGAACCCAAGGTGCCGGAAATCCCCGCAGCCGCGTCTGCTCCGACCCTTGCGGCTGCATCGCCAGCGGCAAACCCGACCGCCGGGGCGACCGTGGATGTCCCCGAGGTTCCGGCACTCGCGGCCACGTCCGCAGAGGTTATGGCTCCACCTGTCGAACCGGTCCGGGCACGCCCGGAAGCCCTCGAGACCGTGGTGCCCGGGGAAGACACGCCGCCACTCCCGAGGAAGGGGGAGGAGGTCGGGAACCTGCCGACCGCCGCGCCGGCGCAGCAGGAGCGACTCGTCGGAGCGGAGGTATCCATCGACGTTCCGCCGGTTACGCTCGCAGCGGCCGGGCTGGTCGAAGACGCGCTGCCATCCGAGACCCCCGCCGTCGAACCGAAGGCAGAAACGTCCGAGGCCGCCCGTCCGGTAAAGCGCAAGGCCGCGAAAACCACCGCTCCTTCAGAGCCCCCCGCCGCCGCTTCGACCACCTCCGAGGCCACTGGCGTGCCGATTGTGGCGACCGCTCCTTCCGCTTCCCCGTCGTCCGCCGCAGCCGAGACGCCTGAACCTGCGGCCGCCCGCACCGCCGCTCCCGTCGCCCACGCCGCGCCGCAAGCCGCCGAGGACACCGCCACCCCGGAGCCCGAGGCTCGCGTGTCCGCCCCGCTGTTCACCCAGACGCTGGAAGCGGCGACCACGCGACCCCCAGCACTTCCCTATGAAATCGCGCGCAATGCTCCCGCCCTCGCCCCCGCCGAGGCGAGCGTATCCATGCGCGAGGGGCACTTCGGCGCGGACGTCGGCATCGCCATCGCGCGGGCGCTGGACGGCGGGCCGGAGGGTCTGCGCGATACCTTGCTGATCCGCCTCGACCCGCGCCACATGGGCCGGATCGACGTGCGCATGGGCTTCGACGACGACGGCACCCTGCGCGCCGTGGTCTCGGCCGACCAGCCCGCCGCGCTCGACCTGCTGCGGCGCGAAAGCATGCATCTCGACCGCGCGCTCAGCGATGCGGGCGTGCGCGCCGATGCCCAGTCGCTGCGGTTCGACAGTTCCGGCGGCAGCCTTGGCAGCGGCAACGGCAGCGCGGGTCAGCACCGTCCGTCCGCGCGGTCGCAGGGCGCAAGCAGCGAATTCACCGGCGCCCCGGAAGAGGCCGCCCCCCTTCTCCGCTCGCTGCGCGGCAGCGGCAATCTCGACCTCATGGCATAAGGCAGCACCAGCATGGCAACCGTTACCGACACTGCCTCGACGTCCAGCACCTCCAGCACCAAGGCGGCATCCACGACCAGCCTGCTGGCCGACTACAACCTGTTTCTCAAGCTGCTGACCACGCAGATGACCAACCAGGACCCGCTCGACCCGATGGACACCTCGGAATACACCCAGCAGCTGGTGCAGTATTCGCAGGTGGAGCAGTCGATCCAGCAGACCGGCAAGCTCGACGACATCCTCGGCCAGCTCCTGTCGCAGCAGATGGCGCAGGCATCGAGCTACATCGGCCGTGAAGCGCGCTTCGACAGCGCCGTGGCGGGGCTGGGCGACAATCCCGCCAAGTGGACTTACTATGTCGATGGCACCCCCTCCACCGTCACCGCGACGATCAAGGACGCGCTGGGCGGCACCGTGGCGACCGTCAGCCTCGACCCCAGCGAGACCCAAGGCACCTATAAATGGGACGGCCTCCAGACCGACGGCACCAAAGCCGCCGCAGGCGCCTATACCCTCTCGATCAAGGCGCAGGCGTCGGACGGATCGAACCTCAACACGACGATCAACTCGGTAGGCGTGGTGGACGACGTGGTCACCGACGGGACCAGCATCATGCTTGGCGTCAACGGCATCCGCCTGTCCGCGACCGGGCTGGTTGCGCTGACTACACCGACGACCGCGACGAAGGAGTGAGCGCATCCTCGCTGTTCCGCAGGGAGGGGGAGGTCGCAGTCGGCAGGGCAGACGGAGGGGTTATCCCCCTCTTCACCACCGACTGTCTCGGCGGTCCCCTCCCAATCGCTGCGCCACAGGGAGGACTATCTCATTCCATCGCGTCGCTGCGTTCGCGTGCGGCTGCAGGCGCTCCCGCCGCGCTTTGCTGCAGGGTCGTATCGAGCCGGGTGCAGCCGGGAATCCGCTCGGGCAGGGCGAGCATCATCAGGCAGTCAGTGATCGAGGGATCCTCGATCGGGCCGATCAGGTCCTCGACCTCGTCCTGCGTCAGGTCGGACTGGCTGAGGCAGCGCAAAGCGGCCGCCTGCCATAGCTGCGCGGGTGCATCGACCCGGAGCCTGAGCGAGAACCAGTATTCCTGCTGCGCCCCTGAAGTCCGGGTGCTGCCGTCACCCAGGCCCCAACTTGAATTATCCGCCATCCGCGCTCTCAAAGTACCGCACCGAATTGCATCGGTGCGCTGCCCCTGACCCGAGAAATAAGGTCGACCCCCGCTTGCCGATGGTAAACGCAATATTCACCAGTGACCCGCAATTTCCGACACTATACTATGCAATCGATCTTAAAAGCCGCGCCGCGGCAATAAGGCGTTGATAAATCCTCCGTCCGGCTTGCTCCGCATGGCGGAGATTCACGCTCCCCGCTGCGGCGCGGGATCGATGTCGAGCGAGGCGGGCCGCGTCGTTGGCGCCTTGTGCGGCGTGAGGTGGACGGTGCTGGTCGGGAAGGCGATGCCGACTTCAGCCTGCTCCAGCGCAGCGAAGATTAGCAGCAGAAGGTCCTGCCGGATCACCAGGCTCTGGTCGAGATCCGCCGCCTCGATGTATGAGAACACCTCGATGTCGAGCGAACTGGCGCCGAAGTTCTTGAACCGCGCCCGGGCGCCGGGCTTGATGATCCGGTCGTGCGCGTCCAGCACGCTCTCGATCAGCTCCACTGCCTCCAGCAGCTTGGCCGAGCCGATGCCGTATTCCACCCCGATTGTGGGATTGAACAAGAAGCGGTCACGCTGCGCGTAATTCTCGATCTGGCGCGACGAGAAATCGCCGTTGGGGATGGTGACGACGGTGCGTTCAAGTGTGCGGATGCGGGTGGAGCGGATGCCGATGTCTTCCACCGTCCCGGTCACCTCACCGACCTTGCAGAAATCGCCCACCTGTACCGGCTTGTCGGCGATCAGGGTGACGGAGCCGACAAGGTTCTCGACCGTCTTCTGCGCGCCCAGCGCCAAGGCGATACCGCCGATGCCGAGCGCTGCCACGCCCGTTGTCACGTCGATGCCGAAGGTATCGAGGACCGCGACCATGGCGATGAACAGCAGCAGGATCTTGGCCGCGCGTCTGATCAGCGTGACGACCGAGACCGCCTGCCGCCGCTCTTGCCCGGCCATGCGGCTGATCAGCAGGGCCGAAACGGAATCGACCATGCGGAACAGGAACCAGGCCAGCGCCACCCACGCGAATATCCCGATGTAGCGCAGCAACAGCTGCCGCGCGACGATCGAGACCGGCATCGATCCCGCCCAGAACATGAAAACTACGGTAGCGAAGAACAGGCTGAGCGGCGGCATCGCCGCCTGGGTCAGCCGGTAGACGCGGCTGTTCTCCTTGTCGGCGATGATCCGCCCCATCGTGAAGAGCAACCCGGCGTTGACCAGCTGGAAGCCCAAGAACACCAGTGCGGCTATGCCCAGCAGGCGCACCCAGTCCTCCAGCGACGCGCCGGCGATCTCTGGGCCTTCGTCCTCGGCCTGCTTCGTCCTAGGCTGCAGGGTATGCGCGGCGGCACTCGTTTGGCGGGCGATGCGCCAAATCCGGGTGCCCGCGCGGTTGGTGCCGTGCGTCAGCAGGATCGGGGTCTTGCCGGCGTCGCCGAGGTCGCCCACGCGCTCCTGCGCGGGCTTGAGCCCGTCGTCGAGCACACCCGCCGGATCGTTCGACAGCGCCCCGAAGGGCAACAGCGATCCGCCCGCGTCGAGTACCGCCTGCATCTCCTTCGCGAGTTGCTCCCCGTTGGAGCGGGCCTCGAAATAGTTGGCGGCCAAAGGATAGTCCCGCTCTGCCAACGCCGCGAGCAGCCCTGACACGGCATCGCGCGGCGTCTCGCGCCCTAACGGATCGTTCGGGGGCGCGGCGGCGGGCGCCGGAGTGGCTGTGGCCGCGTCCGTCCCGGTCGTCTTGGATTCCTCGGCCTTGGGCGTCGGCAGCAGCTGCGCATGGGCCTGCGAGGCGATCAGGACGAGAAGGAATAACGCCCAAAGCCGGGCCAGTTTGCGCAACATTGGGAAACGGTCTCCTGAAGCTCGGTGTGAGCGGGCGCTCCAGACGCGAAAGCTCCGCGCATTTCCAGCGAATATGCGCAGACGAGAGCCTCACGCGCGGCAACCCGTGCTTGTGTCCTCGCAATGCCGGTGGAATGCGACAGTCGCAAGACGGGAGGATTGGACTGCCAACGCGCGATGATTGGCAGCCTCATTACGCGAGCCGCCAGGCATGCATCAGAAACGGATATAGCGCCGCAGCGCAGCGCCGCAGGCACCTCCTGCGCTGGCAACGAGTGCAAGATCGGAAAAAATCCTTGTGTTTCAAGTTCCTGCTTGTGCCAGGACCGCTTTCCAGCGTGCATCGAGCAGGCTCTTTCCTGCAGACTTGCGGGTGCGGGCCACCAGTGAGACGCCGCGAAGCGTGATGCTGTGGCCGCCCAGCCAGCGACCCGCGATGCTGTAACCGATGTCGTAGATCGCCAACTCCTCATGGAGTTTGCCGTCAGCCAGGAAACGGGTAGTGACGAGGATTGGCAGCTTCTCGTCACCGCGGCTGCTGTCAGGCAGTCTGGCTCGGCTGCGGGCCTTCTTGAGCGCGTTCTCAAACCATCGCGCCTCAATCCTAGGCTCTCCCGTGGTTTCCGCGGCAGCAAGAGCGAGTGCGCTGGGAAAGGCGATACTCTGGCTCTGAACCGATTGCTCGGGCGATGCGGGCTTCAGGACCAGTTCGTCATCATCCGTCCGGGCTGCCACAAGAGTGAGCGTCGCCGCCTTGGTGGAAGCACGCTGGGCATCGGCGTTCTTTCCGGCTTCAGTCTCGCTGCGCTGGCTCCAGCTATTCCACAAGGTCAAGCCGGAGATGGTGACCGCGATCACCGTAAGGACTTCGCCCAGCGTAATCCAGCGGCGGCGGATCGCCGCCGCTTCATCCGCGCGGGCCTCTGCCCTGGTTATTGACGGAGGGGACTTGGCGGCGGAATTGGGGGAATCGTCAGTCACGAGCAGGTTCGAACATCTGTCGCTCCGAGCGTCAAGGTGCAGATGTCCCTTCGTGATGTCTTACATGAACCCTTTGTGGTCGAGAGCGCCCTGTGCCTTTTCGCAAGTCGGAGGCAGCTGATATCTGTCGAGGGCCAAGGTCACCACCGATCCCCGCCGATCCCCGCCGATCCGCGACGTCAGCGGGGACAACACGCGGGCCGGCTCGCTCAATTGCTGACTAGGCTGCGATCTGCCCGCTGAGCGCGCTGGCCGCAGCCTTGAGGGCCTCCTTCAGCCGCGGCAGTTCGTTGCGTAAGGCTGCGCCGATCCCTATCGCCACAAGCGCATGGCTCGGCCTGCCCCCCTTCCATACAGGCGCGGCTACCACCGTGACCCCTGACAGGTAGTGCCCTGCATCCACCGCGACACCCGAAACGCGCGCGTCGTCTACCTGCGCAAGCCAGTCTTCCCAGCTTGGCGGCTCGTCCCAGCGCAGCTGGTCAAATCGCGGTTTCAGTTCGCTTTGCGGGTACCCTCCGAAAGCGGCGATGCATCGTCCGGTTGCTGACACCAACGCCGGGAAACGGCTGCCGACTTGCGTCGAGAGCTGGAAGTTCTGCCCCGATTGCGACATCGCGGTGACGATGATGTGGTCCAGGCCGAAAACCTGGACCCCCATGGCTGTCGTTCCGAACTCGCGGGCGATTCGGTCCAGAGCCGGCTGGGCAAGGTCGTTGAACTGATCCTTGCGCAACCAGGCACGAGCCAGTGTCAGCACGCCGGCGTCGAGCGAATAGCGTTTGGTGTCGGCATCGAAGGCCACCAGATCCTCTGCCACCAGGGCGCGCAGCACATACAGACACGTGCTGGGTACGAGGCCGAGTTCACGGGCGATCGCCTGAACGCCGAGAGGCGCACCATGCTTGCCCAGCAGGCGCAGCACCGCTGCCGCCCGGGCGATGGCTGGGGCCTTGCTGGCCTTAGCTGTGTCAACACCGCTTTTCATTCAATATATAGAATAACATTCAATATTTACAAAAACAAGGCCGCTGTGGCAGCAGTGCTGAACACAAGGACAACCTCCGTCGCGGCGATTCGACCCGGCGGAAATGAGCCAGGGGACAGGACGGTTGATGGCCAAAATGATTTCAGGGCTGACCGACTACACGCGCTATGCTGATGCACAGGCCCATGCTTCGTCGGCGGCGCTGTGGGAGTTGTTCGACGGCGACCGAGAGTACTTCAACATCGCGCATGAATGCGTGACCCGCCATGCCGACGGTTCGGAGCGCGACGCGGTGCGGATCGCCCATGCCGATGGCGCGCACGAAGTCCTGAGCTTCGACACGATCGCGAAGGGCGCGGCGCAGTTCGCGCACTGGCTCGATGCGCGAGGCGTGCGGCCCGGCGAGCGGATCGCCTTCATGCTCGAGCCCTCGCTCCCCTTCTACGCGTGCCTGTTCGGGGCGATGCAGACCGGGGCGATCTCGGTTCCGCTGTTCACTCTGTTCGGGCCCGACGCGCTGCGTTTGCGCATCGGCGACTGCGAGCCCGAGATCCTGGTCACGAATTCCGAAAAAGCGGAGCTTGCACGCTCGGTCGCGGTAGACGGCAAGCCGAAGGTGATCGTGGCGGACGAGGCTTTTCTCGCCTCGCTTGAAGATCTTCCAACCAGCTACGAGCCCAGAACACGCGCCAATGACATGGCCGTGTTCCAGTACACCAGCGGTACGACGCGCGAATTGCCTGAGGCGGTGAAGCACTCGCACCGCACGCTGGTGACGCTGATGTTCGCCGCGCTCTACGGCACCGGCATCCGGCCCGGGGACGCATTCTTCTGTCCCTCGAGCCCGGCCTGGGGGCATGGCCTGTGGCACGGAACGCTCGCCCCGCTGGCGCTGGGGGTGACGACGGGGACGTTCGCCGGCCGCTTCGACCCGGTGCGGCTGATGCAGGCACTAGACGACTTTGGCATCACCAACATGTCGGCGGCCGCGACGCACTACCGCATGATGAAGAACAGCGGCCGGGCGGCGGACTTCACGTTCCGCTTCGACAAGCTGTCGTTCACGGGAGAGCCGATCGATCCGGCGACGCTGGAGTGGATCGACCAGTGGTTCAAGGTGCCGGCCTGTTCGATGTACGGCACCACCGAGATCGGCGTGGTGCTGGTGAACTACCCCGGCGCGGACGACTTCCCGGTCAAGCCCGGCGCGCTCGGCAAGGCGGTGCCGGGGCAGCGGCTGGAAGTCCAGCGCCCGGACGGCTCGGTCTGCGATCCCGGTGAGATCGGCGAGCTGATGCTGTTCCGCGGCGGCGGCTGGATGACCACCAAGGACCGCGCCAAGACCGACGCGGACGGCTATTTCTACCATTGCGGCCGCGCCGACGACGTCATCATCTCGGCTGGCTGGACAATGAGCGCGGTCGAGATCGAGAACACCATGCTGCGCCATGACGACGTCCTCGAATGCGGCGTGATCGGCGTGCCCGACGAGCAGCGCGGGCAGGTGGTGAAGGCCTTCGTCGTCGCCAACCGCGCCGCCGACGACGCCTTCGTGCGCGAGCTTCAGGACTTCACCCGCGAACGCCTCGCCCAGCATGAATTTCCGCGTCTCGTCGAATTCGTCGACGAGCTTCCCAAAAACCCCGCAGGCAAGGTCCACCGCAAGATGCTGCGCGACCGTGAAGCCGCGAAAGCCGCCGAAGCGGTCGGCTGAGACATCCAGGAGAGCAGAGAAATGGCCACCACAGCAGAACCGAAGAACAAGTTCCCCAAGATCACCGAGGAGGGGCTCGACGACTTGCGCCAGCGCATCGGCGTGAAAATCGAGAACACCGTAGAGCCCTGGAACTACGAGGCCACCCGTGACGCGATCCGTCACTACGCCCACGGCATCGGCGACGACAATCCGCTGTGGTGCGATCCGGAATACGCCGCGAAGACCAAGTACGGCTCGCTCGTCGCGCTGCCCTCGTTCCTCTTCACCACCAGCCGTATCATCTCGGGCTATTGCGGTGGTCTCTCGGGCGTCCACGCGATGTGGGCGGGTGCCGACTGGACCTGGCACAAGCCGGTGCTGCGCAACGACACCATCAGGGTCGAGGCCTACCTGAAGGACCTGGTCGAGCACCAGACCAAGTTCGCGGGCCGCTCGTTCCAGCAGATCTACCATGTCGATTTCTACAACCAGCACGGCGACCACGTCGCGGGCGCGGACAGCTGGGTGTTCCGCACCGACCGTGACGAGGCGCGCGAACGCGGCACCAAGTACACCGAGGCGCGCGGCCGCGTAGAGCCCTTCACCCAGGAGCAGCTGGACGAGTTCTACGAGATCTACGACCAGGAAGAGCAGCGCGGCGCGGTGCCACGCTACTTCGAGGACGTGAATGTCGGCGACAAGCTGCCGCCGATGATGAAGGGCCCGATGACCGTCACCGGCTTCATCTGCTACGCACAAGGCTGGGGCGGCCTCTACATCCGCGCCAACAAGCTCGCCTACAAGATGCAGAAGGCGCACCCAGGCCTCGGCATCCGCAACCGCTTCAACGTGCCCGACTGCCCCGAGCGCGTGCACTGGGACGAAGCCTTCGCGCTCGAGGTCGGGGCGCCGGGCGCCTACGACTACGGCCCGGAGCGCTGCTCGTGGCTGACCCACCACATGACCGACTGGATCGGCGACGACGGCTTCCTCCACAAGTCGAGCTGCCAGATCCGCCGCCACAACCCGGACGGCGACGCCATCGTCATCACCGGCGAAGTGACCCGCAAGTTCGAGGAGAACGGCAGGAAGTACGTCGAGGTGGCGCAAAAGGCGACCACGCATCGCGGCGAGCTTTCGGCCTTCGGCACCGCCGTGGCGGAATTGCCTAGCAAGGCGTGAAGCGGGGGTGATCTTGACCGTCGCCGGGCCTAGGCTCGGCGACGAATACCCGCAAAGGCGCGACGCCGGCGGATTGGGAGAGGCCATGGACACGATGACCCGCGCGATGCCGGCGTTTCTTCCCGACGGTAGCGTTCAGGTGCCGGCCTTTACCCTGCCGGTCTCCGATCTGGTCAGCGAGGAAGCGGCGGCTTTGCAGCGGTTGCGCGCGGCGATGCCGGTGTTCGATGCGTCGGGCCAAGAGGATGACATCGCCGTCCGCCGCGCACAGATCAACGCTTACATGGCGCCGCAGATCGAGCGGCTGCGGGCGACGTTCCCGGTCATTGTCACGCGAGGCGAGATCGGCGGCGTCGAGGTGCTCGATGTCACGCCGGTCGAAGGTGGGCACGACCCGCAGCGCGTCCTCATCAATCTGCACGGCGGTGCGTTCTGCGTCGGCTGGGATGGGGTCGCCCTCGTCGAAGCCATCCCGATCGCCGCGCTCGGCCGCATCCGCGTCGTCAGCGTCAATTACCGTATGGCGCCCGAGCATCGCCATCCGGCGGGCGTGGAGGACGTCGCTGCAGTCTATCGCGCACTCCTTGCCGACTATGCGCCGGGACGCATCGGAATTTATGGCGGCTCTGCAGGCGGTGCCCTCACGGCGCAGGCGGCTGCCTGGCTGGTGAGCCATGACCTGCCCCAGGCGGGTGCCATCGGCGTGTTCGGAGCGGGGGCAGTGCCCTTCGGCACGGGCGAATCGGCTTACGTCACGGGTTACATCGATGCCTCGTTTCCCCCGCCCCCTGCCGATGGAAGCGCCCCTGTCGACATCACGCGCGGATACTTCGCAGGTTGCGATCTTCGCGATCCGAGTGCCTGGCCCGGCTGGCATCCGGAGATTCTGGCAGCCTTCCCTCCGGCGCTGATCGTGACCGGGACCCGGGCAATGGACCTCAGTCCGGCCATCTTCACGCATTCGCAGCTGCTCAAGGCGAGCATCCGCTCCAGCCTGATTGTCGCGGAAGGCATGGGGCATTGCTACCACTACCAGGTCGCGTTGCCCGAAGGGCGTGATGCGATCGAGGCGATCTTGCGCTTCTTCCGGGAGGCACTGGCGTGACCGTGCGAGGGACGGCCGGCTGGTCCGGTCCCCTGGCGGGCGTTCGCGTGATCGACTTCACGCGCGTCCTGGCCGGCCCCGCCGCGAGCCTGGCGCTGGCCGACCTCGGCGCCGAGGTGTTCAAGATCGAGCCGCCCGGCACCGGGGACGAAACCCGCAGCTTTCCTCCCATCCGGGATGGCGAGAGCCACTATTACCTCGCGGTCAACCGGGGCAAGAAGTCGATCGTCGTCGATCTCAAGACCCCCGAGGGGCTGGCACTCGTCAAGGACCTTGCCGCGCGGTGCGATGTGCTGGTCGAGAACTACCGTCCGGGCGTGATGGAGCGGCTGGGGCTCGGCTGGGAGGAACTGCACGCGGCCAATCCCCGACTGATCTACTGTTCGATCTCTGGCTATGGCCAGACCGGTCCGCTCAGGGACCGGCCGAGCTTCGACATCGTGCTCCAGGCGATGTCCGGCGCGCTGTCGATGAACGGCGAGGCGGGTGGGCTGCCGACCAAGCTGGGCATCCCGCTCGGTGATCTCGTCGGCGGCATCAACGGGCCGATCGGCGTGCTGTCGGCGCTCTACGAGCGGGAACGTACCGGAGAGGGGCGTCATATCGACATCAGCCTGATGGATGGCCTGATGGGCATGCTCGGCTACATTGCGCAGCTGGCCTTCTTCACCGGTTCGGACCCGCAGCGGGTCGGCTCGCAGCATCCCAACCTCGTGCCTTACGGAATTTTCCCGGCGCGCGAGGGATCCATCGTCATCGCCTGCCTGACACCCGGCTTCTGGGCACGCATCTGCCGCTCGATCGGACGCGAGGAACTCGCTGAGGACCCGCGCTACGACACTCTGGAAAAGCGCCGCGACGCCCGCGAGGAGGTCAACGCGATCATCGCGGATTTCACCGCGCGCCACTGCGTCGATGAACTGGCCGCAATCTTCACTGCCCACGAGGTGCCGCATGCGCCGATCCTGGGTGTGAGCGAGGCCTTGGCCCAACCCCAGGCGCAGGCGCGCGGCATGGTCGTCGAGACCGAGCACGCCGTCCTGGGCACCATCCCCATCGTCAATCGGTCGATCCGTTTCACCGACGCGGAGCAGCCGGTGCCCGAGGCGCCGCCGGTGCTGGGCCAGCATACCGATGCGATTCTGGCCGAAGTGCTCGATCTATCGCCCGAGCGGATCGCGATGCTGCGCAGCGCCGGGATCGTTGCCTGACGGCAGCGCGCCGGTAAGCTTGGCGCGATCGAGGAGAGGACAGGTCATGGCCGAATTGCGTTTCGACGATCGCGTCGCAGTGATTACCGGCGGCGGCCGGGGCCTCGGCCGCGCACATGCGCTGCTGCTGGCGAGGCGGGGATGCAAGGTCGTCGTCAACGATCCGGGTGTCTCGATGGCAGGTGATGCGACCGGGGAAGGACCCGCCGAGGCTCTTGTCGCCGAGATACGCGCTGCCGGCGGTCAAGCGGTCGCCAGTCTCGACAGTGTCGCGACGCCCGAAGGGGGCAAGGCGATCATCGATACCGCGCTGGATGCCTTCGGGCGGGTCGACATTCTGATCCATTCGGCAGGCAACGTGCGGCGCGGCTCGCTCTCGAACCTTGGCTACGAGGACTTCAGCGCGGTGCTCGATGTGCACTTGAAGGGCGCTTACCACGTCATGCGCGAGGCGTTTCCCCGTATGATGGCGCAAGGCTACGGCCGGATCGTCCTCACAAGTTCGATAAATGGACTTTACGGCAAGGCCGACAATGTCACGTATTCGTTGTGCAAGGCGGCTTTCATGGGCCTGTCGAACACGGCCGCGATCGAGGGGCAGCACAGCAATGTGCGCTCCAATCTCATTGTGCCGGCGGCTGTCACGCGCATGTCCCAAGGGATCGACACGAGCGGGTTCCCGCCGATGGAACCCGAGATGGTGGCGCCGATGGTCGCCTACCTTTGTCACGATCAATGCGCGGTGAGCGGCGAGATGTACGTTGCCATGGGGGGCCGTCTGGCGCGCGCCTGGGTTGCGGAAAATGCGGGAGTATTTCGGCCGCAATGGAGCCTTGAGGAGGTGGCCGGGCAGATCGGGTCGATCCGGCAGGGCGGCGAGGAGCTGGCATTTGCGCCGGTGCCGGATGGCCAACTCGACCACCTGCTGCATGGCTTCGCGATGATCCGCGAAAGAACGGGAACCTGAACCGGCAATTAAATTTCAGGAACTTCGCGTGCAGGGCGCTGTTTCACTACTGAGAGGTTGCCACATGCGACGCTGAACAACAGGTCTGTGATGATCAACACCTACAATACTTATATCGAGGTGCCGCCCTTTGATCTCGGCACGATAGTGAAATTCAACGCGATGCTTTGGGTGATGATTGCCATTGTTGCAGCGTTGATCTGGTGAGATTCCAGCTTTCGCCAGGATGCGCTGTCACACGCCGGTGTAACTCCGGAACCAATCGACGAAACGCGGCACGCCGGTTTCGATCGGCGTACTCGGCATATAGCCGGTATCGCGGGTCAGCGCGGTAATGTCGGCGTAAGTCGCGGTGACGTCCCCGGGCTGCATCGGCAGGAGGTTGCGCCTCGCCTTGCGGCCGCAGGCATCCTCCAGCACTTCGATGAGGCGCAGCAGGTGCTCGGACTTGTTGTTGCCGATGTTATAAAGCGCGTGCGGCTTGACGCTGCCGCCTGCTTTTTGCACGCCGTCGTCGGCCGGCGGGCAGTCGAGGCAGGCGAGGACGCCGCCGACGATGTCGTCGATGTAAGTGAAGTCGCGGCTCATCTCGCCTTGATTGTAGACATCGATCGGTCGGTCACTGAGAATCCGTTCGGCGAACTTCCACATCGCCATGTCGGGTCTGCCCCAAGGGCCGTAGACGGTGAAGAATCTCAGCCCGGTGAGAGGCAGGCGGAAGAGATGAGCGTATGTCTCGCTCATCAGTTCATCGGCTTTCTTCGTCGCCGCGTACAGCGAGACGGGATGATCCGCGCGGTCTTCCACCGCGAAGGGGAGCTTCGCATTTCCGCCGTAGACTGAACTTGAACTGGCGTAGACCATGTGGGCCACCTGCCGGGCGCGGGCGACTTCCAACATGTTGACGTGCCCAGCAAGGTTGGAGGCGACGTAGGCCTGCGGGTTTTCCAGTGAGTACCGTACGCCGGCCTGCGCCCCGAGGTGGACGATAGTTTCGAACGTGAAAGACGCCAACGCTGCGGTGAGCGCAGACATGTCGGCGAAGTCGAGTTCCCGAAACTGAAACAGGCTGCCATGACGCGCGGCGAGCCCATCGAGGCGCGCGCGCTTGAGCGAGACTGCATAATAGTCGTTGAGGTTATCGATTCCGATCACCGACTGACCGCGGGCCATCAGGGCCTCGGCAACGGCGGCACCGATAAATCCTGCTGCACCGGTCACGAGGACACTTGCTTCCGCCACCTTCGAAACTTTCCCTGTCATCATTTCGCGCGCTCTGCCGCCTGTCCGTTTCAATTCGATTGCGAACGCGGATGCTAAGGCAAAATGGTGGAGCAGAAGATAACCTGCCGCCACTTTTTGAGGGGGCAGGTCAGAACGAGCGCCGCAAGGTGGCTCCTGCGGACGTTACATTCCCAGCTTTCACGCCGAAACTGCGCGTGGTGAACAAATCGAGGTACAGGCTGCGTCCCAGCTTCATATTGGTCGTAGCGCCTATTTCGAACCAGCTGTCCGCATAGTGCTTGCTGTCGAGCCGGAATGGCAATTGTGCGTCGGGGTTCCGATTGGGCCGAATCTGCAATGCGGAAAGGCCGTTGCTGGTCCAGTTCCGCGATAAGGACAGTCCGGCATAGTGCTCCCGAGCACTGCCGAATGCATAATCGATGCGCATCGTAGCATTGGCCGACCAGGTCGGCTCGTCGGTTTCCTGATCGCGCAGGCCTGTGACTTCGGGCGCCGGGCGCAGCAGCTTTCCATCGGCAAACGATGCGGCCACCGTCGGAGTGAGAAAGAAGCGCGAGCCCAGTGGCAGTACACGGCCGAAATCGCCACCGACGGCGTAATAGTCGCTGCCCTTGGCGCCGGTACTGGCGCGGCTGCCCAGCGAGGTGCTGATCCGGCCGTAATCCTGCCTGCCGAAGCTGACCCAGCCGTCGATCACCCAGTTGTCGAAATTTCCCCCCGCTCCGAGTGTCCCGACGTAATAGTCCGAGGGCAGCGCGACGTCCGACTGTTGCAGCGTACCGTGGTAGCGCATCGCGCTGGCGCGCAAGTAGCCGCGGCCAACGGTGCGCGTCAGGCTGAGCGACTGCCAACTGCCGTCCGGACCATCGTCGCGTGCGCTGATGCCGCCGGATGCCGTCGCCGTCCATCGCAGGGGAGCGACTTGCGCGGCGCTCGTGTCACCGACTGTGCCAGTCTCGGCCTCGCGGGATGAAGGCGCGGCCGTCGTGGTTTCGGCGGCGCCCTCGGTCTCTTGCGCGGCAGCAGGCTGAAGGGATAGCGAGAGCGCCAGTGACGCACCAAGGGCGTGCAAATGTCTGAGCATGGCTCTGCCGTTCGCTCAGGCGGCTTTGCGCAGGGTCGGGACGAACGCGGCAGGCACTGTCACGCGCGCCACGAAGCCATCCTGACCGTGTGCGAACGAGACGTCGCCGCCGTGCGCCCGCGCGATCGAGCGGCAGACGGCGAGGCCGAGCCCGCTGCCGTTGCGGCCCGACTTGCGCGCGGCTTCACTGCGGTAGAACGGCTCGAAGGCACGATCGAACTCGTCCTCGGGGATACCCGGGCCGGCATCGACGATCTCCGCGACGGCCTCGTTGCCGCTGAGGGAGACACGCACGCGGGCGCTGTCGCCATACTTGACCGCGTTTTCCAGCAGGTTGCCGAGCAGGCGGCGGATGCCGACCGGATCGACCTCGACCGGGATGTGGGCATTGCGCTCGATCTCGACATTGGCCCCGACAAGCTGCCAGTCGGCGACACTGCCGGCGATGAGTTCTGCGAAGTCGAGCCGCTGGCGCGGACCGGGTGTCGAGGCGTCGCGGATGAAGGCGATGACCTGGCTGATCATCGCTTCCATCTCGGTCACTTCCTTCAGCAGACCCTCGCGCTGGTCATCGGGCACGTCCTCGATGCGGAAGCGCAGCCGCGTCAGCGGCGTGCGCAAGTCGTGGCTGATTGCCCCGACCATGGCGGTGCGATCGTCGACGAAAGCACGAAGGCGGTGGCGCATCTGGTTGAAGGCGTTCGCCGCGCGGCCGATCTCCGCCGGGCCGGAGAGCGGAAGGATGGTCGCCGAGGGATCGCGGCCGAGTTGCTCGGCGGCCCTGGCAAAATCGCGCAAGGGCACGACGATACGGCGTACGAACAGCCAGGCCAGCGGGCTGACGATCGCCAGAGACAGCGCGAACCACAGCATTACCCTGGTCTGCCAGGCATTGGGAAAAGGCTCGGCGCGGGGGGCCACCGCGAGCCAGCTGCCATCCGCCTGCCGCGCGGCGGCAACGAAATCCCCTTCGATGAACGGGGGCGAGGTGACATCGAACAGCGAACTCGTCACACGGCGGAACGGGATGGGCTGCGGAGAGGAAGCCGTCTGCGGGCGCACATCCGGTGCGCGTATGGCCGCGGCTGCTGCAACCGGGTGGGCAGAGGCGACGGGCTGCGGTTGAATGGCCGCAGTCGGGATGGCGGCTGTCGTGGTGGACCGGGCGGCCGGACGAGCGGGTGCTCGCTGGGTCTCGGCGATCGGCTCGGCCGCCGCGCTCGGCTGGGCGATCGGCGGTGCGATGGCGATGACGGGACTGGGCGGAGCCAAGCCGATCCCGGGCGTCAGCCCGGGCTGGGCGAAAGCGCCGGGGCCGCGGGTGGCGCCAGGGCTGCCAATCGGTCGCCCGCCTTCACCGGCTCCGATCCCCGCGGTATTGCCAGCGGCATTTCCGGGGCTGCTTGCGCTGCCTGCACCAGGGCGTCCGCCCCCGGCCTGGCCGGGGGTAGCGCCTCTCGTCCCGCCGCCGATTTGACCGCCTGGCAGGTTGGGACGGGGCATGGACGAACCGGGCTGTGCAGGTACGCGCGGGCCTCCGCTGCCCGGAAAGCCGCCGCCGGGAAAGTTTCCGCCCGGCATGCGGCCGCCGGGAAATCCGCCGCCCGGCATGCCGGTGGGACCGGCGGATCCGCTCGCAGGCGGTCCGCCGGGAATGGCCTGGGCCTGGGCCTCGTCGATCAGCAGCGAGGATAGGCTGCCCGAACCAGAGGATTTCACGGCGAGCGGCGATCGCCCGCTGCTCGGCACTGCGACGCCGCCGACGGGAAGCTGGGTGTAGAAGGCGAGGACCACCTCGTTCGCGGGCTGGCCGATGCGCCGGGCCAGCGCATCGCGCGAGGATTCCGAGACCAGCCAGCCTTGTCCGCTGACATCGGGCGGGCCGCGCATGGCTTTGCGTTCGAGGCGCTTGGGGGCGGGGCCGCCGCCGAGCGCGCCGGCGACTTCGTCCATGTTCCATCGTTCGGCCGGGCGCGGCGGCAGGATGACGGTCAGTGCGAGCGTCACCGCCTGCGCTGCCAGCAGGGCGCACACGAGGATCGCGACCATCTGCATGGCCAGCGGCATGCCGAGTCGGCGTGGAATCTCGGGAAGGGTCATGGCTTGTGCTTTGCCATGGGAGGTTGGCAAATTCGAGACGGAGGATTGTCGCAGGCAAGCCGCCTGCGGGTGATATGCGAAGCGGGGACAGGAGAGAGGGACACGTCCCTCCTGTCCCCGCTCCGCGTTCCCGCCGCCCACCGAAGCGGGTGGCGGGAACGGTCACCACGGACCGGGCCGGACATGAATCGCCAAAAGAGGCGGGTCCGGCTGGAAACTTTCTGGCTGTAAGCGCGTTTAAGGCGCCCAATCAGCTGCTGGCGCGGCAAGTACCACGCACTTGTGTCGTTTTGCAGACTATCAATCAAGAAATTATCCGACGCGTGGAGAGCCTTTTGGGTAATTTCTTTTCGATTTGTTCCGGGGCCACCGGCGAACGGGACGGGTGCGACTACAGAACCCGCTCGGTCGATGGCCCCGGCACCGCGAGACCCCTTGGCGGAGGGATCCCGGACGGTGGCCTTGAACGCAGCGGAACCGCATGTCGCGGGAAAGGGCGCGGGGGGCGCACTAAGATCCGCGAACACGGCTGGCCGATACGTATCGCGGCAAGCTCGACTGTCCATGACCCAGCTTTTCGGGGGGCGAGGTTGCCTGTGGATTTCACTGCTTTGCAGCGACATTTCAGGGGTGTCGCAGGGTGTAACGACGGCTGAAATCCGCCCGGAACACGCACTATCCATCAGCGCACAATGATCCTAGAACCGCATGCAATGGACCTGCACACCCGCATTCTCATCGTGGACGACGACGAGGGCATTCGCTCGCTGATCGGCGATTTCCTCGCCAAGCACGGCTACGACGCCACTACGGCGGCCGATCCGCTTGAGATGCGCAAGCTGCTGGCGAGCGAGAGTTTCGACCTGATCGTGCTCGACGTCATGATGCCGCGCGAGGATGGACTCACCGCCCTGCGCCAACTGGGGCCCGATGCGCCGCCGGTGATCATGCTTTCTGCGGTCGGCAGCGACGTAGACCGGATCGTCGGGCTGGAGATGGGCGCCGACGACTATCTCGCCAAGCCGTGCAATCCGCGCGAGCTTCTGGCCCGCATCCGCACCGTTCTGCGCCGCAGGGCCGGGGCCGCGCCCGCCGGAGCATTGGCCGAGGTGGCCACGCCCCGCACGATCGAGGCCGATTCGGGTGACTGTCTGCATTTCGCGGGATGGCGCATGGATCTGGGCCTGCGCCTGCTGTTCGATCCGACCAATGCGCTTATCTCGCTGTCGGATGGCGAATTCCGCCTGCTGCGGGCCTTCGCCGAGCATCCGCGCCGCGTGCTGACGCGCGACCAGCTGCTCGACTGGTCGCGCGGTGAGGATTCGGATCATTACGACCGGGCCATCGACGTCCAGCTTTCGCGTCTGAGGCGCAAGCTCTCCGACGGCGAGGGCGGCAGCGATATCATCCGCACCGTTCGTAACGAGGGTTACCTGTTCGTCCCGGCGGTAGCGGACGATCGCCCGGCCGGTTAGCGCGCTGCCTGTACTTCGTTGGCGCGATAGCAAACTGATCGCAATTCTCGTGCAATTCGCCTGAAATCCCCGGGCAAAGCCCGCAGCACAGTCCTCGCCGCTCAGGTCCAGCGATCACGCCGGACGCGAAGGAGGACGGTGATGGGAACTCGGGAGCGGGGCGCCTCTGGCGGGGAGCCGCACGGCCATGGGCTGGCCGAAGACCTTCAGGCGATAGGACGCGAGATGTTCGCCCGGCGCCGGGCACTGGCTTTCATGGCCAGCGCGGGCACGGCAGCGGCGCTGGCCGCGTGCGGCGGGGACGATTCCTCCAGTTCGTCGAGCTCGGGCGCCACCAGTTCCTCTTCGACCTCGTCGTCATCCACGTCCAGTTCGTCCTCCTCGACGTCGAGCACCTCCTCATCGTCCACTTCGGGGGGCACCTCGGATGCAAGCTGCATCGCCGATCCCACCGAGACCAATGGTCCTTACCCGGCCGACGGCACCAACACGGCCAGCGGTTCCACCTCGAACGTGCTCACCCAGAGCGGCGTGGTACGCTCCGATATCCGTTCCAGCTTCATCGGCTCGACCAATACCGCCGATGGCGTGCAACTCACGATCGAACTGCAGCTCGTCGACGTCAGCAATGGCTGCACGCCGATCGAGGGCGCTGCGATCTACGTGTGGCACTGCGATGCGGCGGGCCTCTATTCGCTTTACTCCAGCGGGGTCACGACCGAGAGCTATCTGCGCGGGGTGCAGGTGACCGACAGTGACGGCAAGGTCACCTTCACCACGATCTACCCGGCCTGCTATTCGGGCCGCTGGCCGCACATCCATTTCGAGGTGTTCACGGGCGGCCTGACTTCGGCCAGCACCGGGCGCACGGCGACGCTGATCTCGCAGCTCGCCATGCCGGCCGCCAACAACACGGCCGTGTTCACCGGCGACACCCGCTACACCGCCAGCATCGCCAACTACAACGCGATCTCGCTTTCGTCCGACAACGTGTTCGGCGACAACACGTCTGCCCAGATCGCCCAGCAGACGCCGAGCCTCAGTGGCAGCGTGAGCGCCGGATACACCGGTACGGCTCTCATCGGCATCGCGACCTGAGGCCGCCCGGCCTTCCACCAAGACCAGTTGAAATTCATCCTTTTCGGGACACCCTCGCCATGCGTTCGTTCAAGAATACCGCCAGCCTCGGAGCGCTCGCGCTCGCGCTCGTCTCCACGCCCTCGCTTGCCGATACCTCGGTGACCAAGGATACTACGAGCGCGCTCTCCACCTCGAGTGCCGGCAACGTGACGGTGGGCGAGAACGGCACGATCGCGCTGGCCAGCGGCAGCGGCATCACCATCAACAGCGATTCGACCGTGACCATGGGCGGCACCCTGGAAATGGGCGGCGCCAGCAACACCTCGGGCATCACCGTCAATTCCGGGACGACCTCGAGCCTCGACATCGGCGAAGACGGCGTGATCACCGTGCTGGAGGACTACGTCGTCGATGATGAGGATTCGGACGGCATCGTCACCGACAACATCGCCTCGGCCAGCAACCGCTATGGCGTCCATGTGACCGGCGATGCGGCAGGCACGATCCTCAATGAAGGTTCGATTACGGTAGAGGGCCAGAACTCGGGCGGCATCGTGCTCGACGGTGACTGGACCGGCTCGATCACCAATATCGGCACGATCAAGGTAATCGGTGACAACGCGGTGGGCATCTCGGCGCAAGGGATCGATGGCGATCTGACCGTTGAGGGCACCGTCTCGGTCGTCGGCTCGGGATCGAGCGCGATCAACGTGGCCGGCGACGTCAGCGGAACGGTGACGATCCAGGGCACGGTGACCAAGGGCTACTCCTACACCGACGATGATGGCACGACCGAAGTGCTCGCGCGCGCGGCGCTGCGTACGGGGACCGCGGCAGTTTCGATCACTGGCAACGTCGATGGCGGCATCTATGTGGCGGCCGCGCCGATCGACCGCGATGATGACAATGACGACGAGGATGGAGACGGCGTCGACGACAGCGACGAAGCCACCGGCGTCATCACCACATATGGCAATGGGCCCGCGATCCAGGTCGGCGGAACCAGCGACATCACCGTCGGTTCGGTCACCGGCAACATGGGCACCTACTCGATCGTCATCGACGGGTCGGTGACTGCCAACTCCTACTACAGCAATACCGATGCCTACGGCCTGGTGATCGGCGGCGAGGGCGGCAACGTCACCCTGACTGACGGCATCGGCGTCTCGGGCACGCTCAGCGCGATCTCCTACGATCAATCGGCGACGGCGCTGCTCATCAACGAAGGCAGCACGGTCACGAACCTTTACAACAGCGGGACGATCTCGGCTTCGCTCACCTCCAGCGGTGAAGGCTCGACGACCGCGATCCGCGACCTGTCCGGCACGCTGACCTCGATCGAGAACACCGGCTTCATCACCGCCGGCGGCTCGAGCACCGACACGCGCACCGCGATCGACCTGTCGGCGAACACCACCGGGGTCACCATCACCCAGTACCTCAACGACGATGATGCCGAGACGAGCGCCGAGTACGTCGAGGACAATGACGAGGAAGATCCCTCCATCTATGCCCAGATCAGCGGCAACATCCTGCTGGGGTCGGGCAACGATAGCCTTTCGGCTTCGACCGGTCAGATCATCGGCGACACGTATTTCGGGGCGGGTGACGATACTCTGGCCTTGTCCGAGGATGCTCTGTACTCGGGTGACATCTATTTCGGCAGCGGCACGGCGATCGCGACGCTCTCGGGCGAATCGAGCTATTCGGGCACGATGGACTTCGCCGGGGAGACCGGCACCGTCACCATCAACGACACCGCCACGTACTCGGGCCAGTTCGCCAATGCGGACAACGTCGCGGTGACCGTCAACGGCGGCACGCTCATTCCCGATGAGGCGACGACAGTCAGCTTCGGCACTCTTACGGTCGGATCGAGCGGGACGATCGGCGTCTACGTCGACGGGGACGAGAGCTCGACGATCGTGGTCAAGAGCGCGACATTGGCCGATGGCACCAGCGTAACGGCGACGGTCAATAGCCTCGCGACCGCCGAGGGCACCTATACCGTGCTCACCTCGGACAATCTCGCAATCGAGGGTTCGCTCAACGCGTCGGTCGACACGCCGTTCATCTACAACGGTGCGGTTACAAGCGATGAGGACAACGTCTACCTGACCCTTTCGCGCAAGACGACCGGCGAACTCGGCCTTACCAAGTCGCAGGCTTCGGCCTGGGACGCGGTCTACGCGACCGCGCAGAACGATGACGACATCACCGACAGCCTGCTGCAGGTCGAGGATTCGGCAACGCTGCGCGACCAGGTCGGCGGGCTGCTGCCCGATCATGCCGGCGGCGTGTTCAAGGCCGTAACCACAGCCGATCGTCTCGCCGCCCGTCACATCAGCGATGATACGACCCTGTTCGATATCTCCGACATCGGCGGCTGGTTCGAGCCGATCTACTGGCGCGCGAGCAAGGACGCCGCCGGCTCGGCTGGTTACAAGGCCAATGGCTGGGGCCTCTCGGGCGGTGTCGAGCGGCATACCGATCTTGGCAACTTCGGCGTCTCCTACGCCTGGATGCAAGGCAAGGTGAAGAACAACGGTGGTACCGGCAAGCTCGATATCGGCCAGCATGACCTCGGCCTGTTCTGGCGCACCCAGAACGGTCCGCTGCTCGCGTGGGCACGCATCGGCGCCTCGCGCATTTCGATCGATTCGACCCGGACCTACACCGGCACGATCGACGATACCGACTTCTCGTACTCGGCCGACGGCAACTGGAAGGGCTGGCTGTTCTCGGGCCTGGCCGGCGCCTCGTATCGGTTCGACATGTCGCGCCGCTTCAGCCTCAAGCCCAAGCTGGAGCTGGAGCAGATGTGGCTGAGGGAAGACGGTTACGCCGAAACCGCCGACAGCGACGCGATGGCGCTCACCGTCGCGAGCCGCACCAGCAAGATGCTGACCGCCACTCCGACGGTCACGGCCTCCTACTCGCTGGGCACGATCTCGCCGGACTGGCGTCCGCTGACCTTCCAGCTCGAAGCCGGGCGGCGCGAGGTCCTGACCGGAAAGCTCGGCAGCACGACGGCCTACTTCAACGGCGGTGACAGCTACGATGCAGGCGATGCCTTCACGATCGCCGGCGACAGCCTCAAAGGCGCATGGATCGGCGAAGTGAGCATGCTGGCAGGCGGCTATGATTTCACCTGGAAAATCTCGGCACGAACCGAGCAGACCAGCACCGGCACGGACTTTTCGGCGCGCGCGGGGCTGAGCGTGGCGTTCTGAAATCTGCCGCCGCATGATGACCCCTCCCGACATGCACGCTTGGCGCGGGGACACTTCACGCGCCAAGCGTTGCCGCCTCGCCACGCGGGCGGACAGCCTTTTCATCCGGACTGGATCTATTTTCATGCGACAGGCATCGTAGCGCCAGTTACATCGCTGCGATGTCCCTCCTACTGGCGATCGCCGCAGCGTCTGCCTCCGCTTCCGGCATTTGCGTCTCGTCGATCCATGATGGCGATACCATCCGTCTCTGCAGCGGGGAGCGGGTGCGCCTGGCGGATATCGATGCCCCAGAACTTGATGGCTCTGCGCGCTGCGAGAAGGCGCAGCGCAAGAAGCTGGCGGCTTCCAAAAACCCGCCATGGTGCGACTTCCAGCTTGGGAACGAGAGCCGCGATGCCCTGAAGAACCTGATCGGTCAGGGGCATGTGACGATCGAACGCCTCGGCAAGGATGCCTATGGCCGCACGCTCGCCCACATCTATGTCAATGAGCGTGATGCGGGAAAATATCTGATCACATGGGGACTTGCCCGGCAGTGGGTCAAGTAGCCTGGACCGTCCCGTGGGTCGGCCGGCTGAACGTTTGACCTTCACCGGCTACACCGTGCCAGCAAGATGGCGGCCTGCTGGCAGTTCACCGATCGATCGTGAGAGGGTCCGAACACGGGACGCTAGCGCCGCTGGCGAGCTTCTCGGGTTGGGGCATGATGAATGCGGCCCAGGCTTCCATCAGCGTTCGCCGCATGGCGGTGAGGTCGCTTCGCAGATAGGCTCTCTCGGTTTGCGAAAGCACGCCGTGCGAGAGTATCAATTCGGCGACCATTGCGGGTATGGCGGGCATCTCTTCTGCGGCCCAATCCCGAAAACTTGAACGAAGTCCGTGGACCGTCGCATGGCCCCATCCTTGTGCGAGCATTGAGTTGCGAAGGGCTCCGTTATTGAGCAAAGCACCGCTGCGCCCTGGGAATACCACGTGCGATTTGCCTCTCAGCACTGCGGCCCGGCGCAAGATGACGAGCGCTGCTTCACTTAGCGGTACGCTGCTCGCTCTACGCGATTTCATGATGTGCGCAGGCTTAGACCAAATTTTTGTGTCGAGGTCGATCTGGTCCCAGGTTGCCTGACGCACTTCCCCGCTGCGTGAAGCGGTCAGCGCTGCAAAGGCAAGTGCGAGCCGTCCGGAGCTTTCTGTCCCGCCAAGCAGGTCATGCATGAACACGGGCACCTGTCGGAATGGGACAGCCGGATGGTGCTGACTTTGTGATTGGCGCGCGAGGCCGCGGCGAACGACCTGTTTTTGCGGGACGTCCTGCGTGCGCAAGCCGGTCGCATGGCAGTAGGCCAGCACCTGATTGATGCGGGTGAATACCTTCTTTGCGGTAGACGGTTTGTCTGTCCACACCGGAGCCAGAGTGGCCCGGATCATGGCGTGGTCGATAATGTCGACGCTGTGGCTACCAAGTGTGGGTATAGCATAGCTGAGCATGGTCGATTTGAAATCGGCCGCATGCTTGGCGGTCCACCCCCTTGAGAGCTCCGCGTGCGCCAGATCGGCGGCTTGTGCGAAAGTGGGAATACGCCGCACCTCGCGGTCGCGCTCGGCCACCGGATCGAGTCCAGCGAGCGTCAGCCGGCGCAGGATTGCGGCTTTGTCGCGAGCCTCGGCAAGGGTGAGCACTTTCCTGCGCAAGATTTCTACCGCATGGACCGGATCATCCTGGCGGCGGCGACCAAGGTCGACTGACCCCAGGCCGATATCGCGCCGCCGTCCCTGATGCTGAATGCGCAGCACCCACGAGCGTGCGCGATTTCCATTGACCATAAGGTAGAGGCCGTCGCCATCGCAGTGACGCCCGTTCTTGGCGGCGCGGACGTGAAAAACGGTCAATTTTCCCATCTCGATGTTCCCTTCCTTGTTCCCTCACGAAGCAGCCCTTGCTGAGGACTGCGGGCTGCAGCCGGAAAAGCCGCCGCCGTGAGGGCCACGGACACTGCACTTCGCCTAGTGATGAACAGTGCAAGCAGCCGCTTGCCGGAGCGGAATGGTGCAAATCCCTGCGAACTCGCCGCCCCATCACGGTTCTCCCAGTAGAAGCCGGGGTATTGTCGAGCAGTGCGCAGAATTCAGCGAGATCCTGTCTGGTGACAGGAGGGGCCATCCCTCACGCGTTCCTGCGACAGGCAAGCGGCCGGCGATAGTAGCGGTTCCGTAAATCAGGCGTAGCGGCCCCGCAAATGGAGTCACAATGGCTTTCGCAATTGTAACTTCAGATAGATATGCATTCGCCCCTACGCTGAACGCCGATGGTATCCGGAGGCGGTTTGCAAATGGACAATGACAGCGATTGCGTGGAAATCGCGCAGGTCAATCGTGCGCTAGACAATGCATTCTTCAGCGGCTGGCCGCAGGATGAATTCGAGCTGCTGGAGTTCTTCGTCCAGCTTAGAAAATTGACTACGGCAAACGCTTTGGCGCAGGAGCCGATCGAACTCCCGTTGACCCGGCAGTAAGTCCCGTCCGTGTGAGCCCGCCTGCTTCGGGGCTGACACTACACCGCGTCATCAGGCAAAAATGCCGACGCACGCGCTTTCCTTCTCCCATCCGCGGCGCCGAAGCTTAGCAGGGGCGCCCCCGGCCCCACGGCCGGGCCAGGCTCTGCTTTCGCTGACGCTCCAGTCGAGCCGCCTGGCGGCGTCTCGCCGGCAAGGCCGCAACGATCCCTGGCGCGAAAGTCTCGTCCCGCATCGCGGTTCGCTCGGGATGCCCTGGGCATCCCGGATGCGGGCGCCGCGCGGGCGCGCGGCGGCGCTGGGCCTTGTCGGCTCCAAAGTGGCGGGGGGCGTCGCTGCCCTGTAGCCCCGCCTCGCCGGGCCGCAACCCGTCCGCTTCGCGCCCGGCTCCTCCATTTCATTTCGGCCTTTGCAGGTGCGCCCCGCCTTAGGCCGGCGGGGCTGTCGAGCATGCTCCTGCCGCCCCCCGCCACCCTGGCGCCGGTCAATGGCGGTTGAGAAAGGAGCAGAGAAGATGAGCCATCACAGCCTCTATGGTGAGGTCACCGCGCGGATCATCGCCGAGCTGGAAGACGGGCGCCTGCCTTGGGTGAAGCCGTGGGATCCTTCGCGTTGTCCCTGCATGATGCCGAGAAATGCGGCGTCGGGCCGCTACTATTCCGGGATAAATGTGCTCATTTTATGGGCAGCGGGAGCGGGTAACGGGTTCTCCTCGCAGCGATGGCTTACATACCGGCAGGCCGAGGCGGCTGGTGGCAACGTCCGGCGCGGCGAGAAGGGCACCACTGTGTGCTACGCTGACAGGTTCGTCCCCAGGGATGAGGCAGCACGGGCCGAGAGCGAGGGCGCACAGGCGAAGACGATTGCGTTTCTGAAACGGTTTGTGGTTTTCAATCTGGACCAGTGCGAGGGTCTTTGCGATGATCTGACGGCACCGGGTGAACTGCCCGATCCGGTTCTGGCGATCGGGCAGGCGGACCGGCTCATTGCCGACACGGGCGCGGATTTCCGGGTGGGCGGCGTCGATGCTTTCTATGCGCCGGGCTTCGATTATGTGCAGGTGCCTCCTCAGGCAGCCTTTCCCGAGCCCGCCGACTGGTACCGGACGGCACTTCACGAACTGGGCCACTGGGTCGGCGGCAAGGGACGCCTGGAGCGCGATCAGACCGGTCACTTCGGATCTGAGGCTTACGCCCGGGAAGAATTGACGGCCGAACTCACATCAGCGTTCACTTGCGCAGCGCTGGGTATCGAGCCCAGCGTCCGGCATTCCGATTGCATTGCGACGTGGCTTCACCTGATTCGCGCTGACGAAAAGGCGATTTTCCGCGCCGCGAGCGCAGCAAGTAAGGCTGCGGACTATCTCCTTTCATTCGGGGAGGATCGGTCATGATCCAGCGCATCGCTGTGTGGTGCCTGCGAAGAAAGGAGGCGCGCCTGCGTGACGCATTCCCAGAGATCGAGGATCAGAGGATGCGCCGTATGCACCGGGCGGTGGCATCGCTGCCGGCCCTGCATCGCGAGGTGTTCCTGTTGGCACGCTTCGAAGACCTGACGACGGACGAGATCGCCGTTCGCCTTGGCCTTTCCAGGCGGCAGGCCCGCAAGCATTTCGTGTACGCCCTTGTCATGCTCGTGCGCTCGATGGACCGTCAAGACCGCGAGGGATGGTGACAGACGGCACTGCCGCCCGGTCAGCCGGGCGGCAGCATCATTTTTTCCCGGGACAGATTTGGTCTGGGCGGCTCAGGCGTGGTGATCGACAGAACAGAAGAACGGGTTGGCAAGCCACTGCTCGATAGCGCTCCGGCGCCAGCCGACGCATCGCTGCGCGACGCGGACCTGTCGGGGCAAGGTCCCATCCTGGACCTAGCGATAGAGTGTCGCGCGCGACAGCCCGGTTTCCTTGAGTACCTGAGGCAGACGCACGAACGCATTGGGAGAGGCGGTATTCGTGTGGCGCATCCTTCCTTTTTCGAGGGTTGGACTGGCCGGCCACGAGTATAATTGGGGCATCCCTGGAAAAGCGCAACTGCCTGAGAACACACGCACGCGCCGGTTTGCACCGAAAGACATGGCCCGGTGTATTCTCATGAACTCTGGTGCCCTCCACCGGATGACATAAATTTTTTTGCCGCGCGGCGCTGCGGCGGTCGTCGAACTGCCCGCATCCCGGCCCATTCGCGAACTTGCCCGGATTTTGAGCGATTGGCGAGCCGATTCGGCCCGCAGCCACGCCGCTTGATCAGGATCGAGCGCCGCGCCGTGCCTGGCAGGTGTGCCCTGTCACCTCCGCGACATGGTCAACGAGTGTGGAGATGATCTCGCGGACTTCGTCGGCGGCGAAGCCACCATCGTCGGGCTCTATCCCCTGCGCGCGGCTGAGGCTGTTCCATTTCCAGTAGGGCGACAGTACGTCCAGCAGCCGTTCGGTCGCAGCATCCTCATAGCCGAATCCCGTGGCGTTGGCGTACGCCAGTGAGCGATCGACATGAAGGCCGATGTACTTCGCACACCACATGTCGGGAAAGCCCACGTCGAGCAGGTGCGAGGACATTGCCAGCTGCGCGACGATCCCCGCCGAGTAGAAGAAATAGGCGGTGTCGTCGGCAGTGCCAGACGTCAGCGATCCCATGAACTCGCCGGCGCGCAAATACCGCTCCAAGCTGAGCGCGCGCCCTTCCCGGGTACGCAAGAGCCGGACGGGCCGCGCATTGTAGCGGCGCCAGAGCGCTCCGAGCTCGGAATTCTCGCTCGGCAAAGTGACGATGGCAGCGCTCGGCGAAGCAGCGCCAAGGGTATGTGAAGTAGCCGGAACGATCGTGTTCATATGTACCTCCGGTCCGCGTCAGGGCGGTAGCGGAAGGTTTCAGAGCATTACGCGGACTGGCCCCGAACTCCCGCACGCTAACGCGCGGGAGCCGCCGGAGCTGGTAACATGTCAGTAACATGCGTCGCCGCCTTTCACCCGAAGGTTTGGACATACGCGACGACACCCCGGAAAACCATGTTTTCCGAGCTGGATTTACTGACGGGATTACCAGTCCCGGCGCCGCCTTTTGCGCAGCGCATCATTATGCTACCAGACCGGAGTCCGCGCGCCAAGTTTTGCGTTAACTGCAGGGGAGCTTTTGGGCTGATCGCTCAGCGCTTGGATGAGAATGCCGGGATAACCTTCGAACGGCGGTGGTCTCGCCCGCCCGCGTCGCCCTTGGGTACGAAGATGAGAAAACCCCTACGGACCGTCAGGGTTCCCTTTGCACTACTATAACGCTTTTTGAGCGCGAAAGGTTTGCGCTGACGGTTCAACTAGCGGGTGCTGATCTGGATCCGTGTGCCGTCGGCACTCGTTCGCAGCAGGAAGTGCCTCCCCGCCCGCGCAGGTCATGCGCTCGACCGATGTGAGCGGTTGGACCAAGTATTGCACCTGTGAGTAGGGCAGGGCTTGTCCTGACGAGCGCGATTCTTCCCAAGCCGCGTCTGGTGTGGAATGCAAGTCCCAGCGCGCCGCGCGGGCTCTATGGTATTTAGCCGGGAGAGGCTGTCCGAATCGGTGCGGGTAAGGCCCAGAGCGAGCTTCTCTCGAACGCCGTCTGGAAGGCTTTCGCCGGGCGGGCCTGATCGGCCAAAGAGATGTTTCGGGCGCCTGGAGATCCTCGGTGACTTTCTCAAGCGGGTCGGAGCGCTTGAGGAGCGGCGATTGCGTGATTATCCGGTCAAGGTTGAGGCTCTGGCGAAGCGACCGCTCGCGTAGCTGGCGACCTTCAACGGCGCGACATGGCTCGATCACGAGCTTTCCGATCCCCATGTATCCGGCGCGCGTGACCAGGGATTCGGACGCGAGCTGCGCGGTGCTCTCGCCGTCCAGCGGCAATGGCCGGTGGAGCAGGGTTTCGCGCACGAAGATGCGCACGCGTTCCGACTGCGGCGCGGTGTACTCACAAAGGTGCAGCGCCGCGATCTTTTGCGGTTGGCTGCGCAAGTATCGGGCGATCTGGTAAGACTTATGTTTAAGCTGCATCCGTTGCGTGGATAAAGGAACGCATCGCGGGCAGGATCGACGTGGAGGCGGGCAGTTATGCCGTGATCGAGAAAGCACGTGACTTCACGCTCTCCCGTTGGACCGTGACTTCGCGAAGCACTCCCCGATGCCAAGGTTTACGGGCTTTGCCACGAGGCAGTAGGCACTGCTGCTAAAATCGTGGACCCGCAGGGCTGATCAGCTGCGTGGTTGCACCGCACCATAGGGCCATCGTACTTGGGGCCATCGCCGCGTGGCAATCTCTCGTTCTTGCTGATTAAGTTGTGGTGGAAAATCATTGCAAGCATACATGTCTACAATATGCCAGGTATACATGTATGCTATCTGCCGAGACCCGTGATGCGGTTAAGGCAACGCCGAGGAAAAGCCGTGTGGATGGAGTGGACATCGCGAGGCCTATCGCGCGCTCACCCGCAATCTGTTCAGTTCGATAAATTTCGTAACAGGATCGAGACATTGCGCATTTAGTGCGTTAGCTCTGGGTCTTCGGTCACGCTCTCAACGACCCCGCTTTATCAAGGATTTTCATGACGACCAAGCATCCTGTCCTCGTTACCGGCGGCGCCGGTTATATCGGCAGCCATGCAGTGCTGGCGCTGAAGGACGCAGGGTGGTCCGTGGCGGTCATCGATAATCTGGTCACCGGTTTCCGCTTCGCCATTCCCGAAGACGTCGCCTTCTATGAAGGCGATATCGAAGACGCAGACCTGCTCGCCCGCATCTTTGCTGACCAGGGCATGGGTGACGGCAAAGGTGCGATCATGCACTTCGCTGGTTCGGTGGTGGTGCCGGAATCGGTCGAGAATCCCCTCAAGTACTATCACAACAACACGGCCAAGAGCCGCGCCCTGATCGAAGCGGCGATAACGGCGGGCGTACCGCACTTCATCTTCAGCTCGACAGCGGCGACTTATGGTATCCCCAAAGTGTCGCCCGTGACCGAGGATGCGCCGAAGGAACCGATCAACCCCTACGGCATGTCCAAGTTGATGACCGAAGCGATGCTGGGTGACGTCAGCCGCGCTCACCCGTTCAATTATTGCGTGCTACGCTATTTCAACGTGGCCGGAGCCGACCCGAAGGGCCGCACCGGTCAGTCGACCGCAGGTGCCACGCATTTGATCAAGGTGGCGGTGGAAGCGGCGCTGGGCAAACGCAGTCATGTCGGCGTATTCGGCATCGATTTCGATACACCCGATGGCACCGGTGTACGCGACTACATCCACGTCTCGGATCTCGCCAGTGCGCACGTTCTGGCGCTCGAGGCGATCATCGCCCAGCCGTTGCAGTCGCTGACCATGAACTGCGGGTATGGTCGCGGCTTCTCAGTGCTTGAAGTGCTGGATGCAGTAGACCGCGTGACCAACCTCACCATCGACCGCCGCTTCGAGGGGCGCCGGGCGGGCGATCCCGATGCGCTGATCTCCAACAACGAGCGCATCAAGTCGATGCTTCCGTGGACGCCCCAGTACGACGATCTGGGCATGATCGTGGAACATGCGTTGGCGTGGGAACGCAAACTGAGCGAAATCCGCCCGGTGTAAGGGAGACATGCGCTTCGCTATCTGCCTACTTTCTGCGTATCCCAAACCCCTTCCGTTGCTTCTGCCTTCACAGGGTCGACAGAGATGGCGGTTGCGAGGGGGGACGTGCCGCGCCATGCCAATTCCTGTCAAATCAAGGCCCGGAGGTCTGCGGGCTTGCGTCTGGCGTGATCCACCCCTCGCAGACGTTTTAGAGTTTGCGATAGTCGCACCGATCAGACTTCGAGATTGGCGTCGAAGGTATCGGGCGACCTTCAATGCTCACGTCGGGACCTCATCAGAGGTGCCCGGGGCGCGCGGGGTATCGCGCACAGGATCGAAGCGGAGGGGGCAATCATGCCCTGGTCGAGAAAATCCACGCCTTCACGCTCGTCCCCTGGCGCTCAGACTTTGCGAGCCAGATCGGCACCGAGAAAGGGGCGGGGATCGTTTGTGACGGCGCCGGACACGGAAACCTTTCGGGGGGAAGGCGGGGGCCGCAGATCAGCGAGCGTGCGTGGTGCCGAAACGCCGCAAGTCACGGGCTTTGTCATGCCCCTCGCAGGGCGGCGATTGAACGCACTTGCAGCATTGTGTTAAATCCCTCCCGTATTTTATGGAAAGGATTGGCTGTGATCCGCCAATGGCTGAAGCGACTGCAGTTCGTTCTGCAGACACCGTGGTTCTGTAACTCTAGAACTGAGGGGTGCACCTTCAAAAAGCGGTGTTCTAACTGCCAGATCGAACATGGGCCGGTGACAAATTAGCCTAGGCGAATCGGCCGCAGGCGCAAGAGGCGTTGCGTTCAAAATGATGGGACGTGGCCTTTGTGCGGACAAGTATTGTGACGGAAACGTCACAGCGTTGCGATAATCGCGACCTTAGTGGTGGCGGCACCCGCGGGCGCATTCGTCTCGCCCTCCTCGATGCACCTCACCAAGCGGACGGATAGTGCGGGTATTGCGTGGTTTCACGTAGCGAAAGTCGTCCCTGCAGAGAACGGCCGCTGCTCGGGCGGCAGACCGGCGCGCTTGACGTGCATGCCGAAGCGTTGGATTGCACAATGCAACCATCTCGGATCAAATACTTTCAGCGGTCTGGGGCTGAGATGGTAAGCGCCCCCCAGATGGCTACGATGAAGGAGGTCACATGAAGCTGAAGCAGACCATGCTCGCACTCGGCGCCGCCGCAGTGCTGGCTGCCCCGGTCGCGGCTCAGGCCGGTACCACGGCTGCAGCCTCGGTTGGCAAGATCAGCAGCCTGAGCGGTGTTGGCGAGCGTCGCTCGGCCGCCGTGAAGGCGAAGAACAAGGCTGACGGCGGCGTCGTCGTCCTTGGCCTGCTCGCAGCCGGCGCCGCCGGTTTCGGCGTGTACAAGGCGGTTGACGACAACAAGTCGAACGGATCCTGATCCGCTCGCTTGCGCAGCAGCGAATGACGACGGCCGCGGCAGGGACCTCCTGCTGCGGCCGTCTGATTTTTTGGCTCAGCATTTCACAGGCTGCGGAAAAAAGGCGGCGCAGTGGCCGCCACCGCGCCGATTTCCAAGGTGCGGGGCGAGGACCTCGCTCATTCGAGGCTGAAATTCGGAGTTGCCTGCGGTGTTGGCGCGGTCTTGGTGATGTGAGCGGCACGATTAGGCCGCAGCCAGCAGTTTCGGCAGTCTGATGAGGTTGTAGGCGGCAGCGGTGAGCGTGAAGGACCATCCGACGCGATGTTGCCCACGGTGTCGGGTTTTTCGCATGGTGCCGCAGGTCTTGGCCCATCCAAACACTTCCTCGATCCGCTTGCGGATTTTCTGGGAGAGGCCGTAGCCGGGATGGCGTGTCGTGCGCCCGTCGATGGCAGAACGCCGGTTGGTGTTGTTCTGGGCCACGTGCCGGGTGACGCCCATCTCGCGCAGCGCCGCGACGAAGGCGGCGGTGTCATAGTTCTTGTCCGCGCCCAGGGTAATCCGATGGCGCCCGTCCATGCGCCCCAGCATGGTCAGCGCCGCCTCGCGTTCGGCGGTGCCGGTGGCATGGGTCAGGATCGTATCGACAACGAGGCCGTTGAGGTTCTCCATGAGGACATGGGCCATGTGGCACAGCTTCGCAGCCTGGCCACGCGCCTTCTTGAACAGCCGGGCATCGGGATCGGTGGTCGATGCATGGGTTGCATTGCTGCGCTTCTCTCCGCGAAAATCGCGTCCGGCATTACGGTCGGTCGGCGTTGCTGCCTGCTCGCCCTGGCTGGCGACCGCCCCACCGTCATCATCATCCCCGGGGCCGCCTTCATCCTTGGGCCTGAAGCTCTTCACGCTGGCCCAGGCTTCGATCAACGTGCCGTCCACCGAGAAATGATCGTCCGAGAGAAGAGACTGTACGCGCGCCTGGCTGATGATGGCCCAAAGGAACTTGGCGGCAACGTCGCCTGCCAGCAGCGTCTCCCGGTTCTTGGTGAAGACCGTGACATCCCAGATCGGAGCATCCATCGCCAGGCCGACAAACCAGCGAAAGAGTAGGTTGTAGTCCATCTGCTCCATCAACTGGCGCTCCGAGCGGATCGAATAGAACGCCTGCAGGAGCAAGGCCCGAAGGAGCTTCTCGGGCGGGATCGAGGGCCTCCCGATACGAGAATACAGGCCGTCGAAGTCCGCAGACAGCACTTCGAGCGCTTCATCGACAATCGCCCGGATCGCGCGAAGGGGATGGTTCGCCGGCACCCGAGCCTCGCAACTCACGTACGAGAACAGGCTCTCGCTCCGTTCATCACCGCCGCGCATCCCGATCCCTTCAACATCGCTTCTCGCGATCCTGGAATCAGCAATGTCACCTCGAGGCAAGCGCCTTTTTCCGCAGCCTGATAAGCTGATTTCGTCCGCTGATCCTTCGGTGCCGATGGCCGCGCCCCGTCAAAATCTTCCCGCAAGCCGATCGCTGAACCCATGGTGCCACACCCCAAAGTCGCAGCCCCATTGATTCAGATTTTCACCGCCTTGGGAATCCCCCGTGAGTCAGACAATGCGCAGGTTGGTATAACTCTTCGGAGGCAACTATGCTTGCAACTGATCGACCTGATCCGCCCGCCGCAATCCGAATTGATCTTCGTGCGATCTTCGTCTCGCTGGAACTGAGTAAATCTACATGGTTGGTAACGTCTTTATCGCCTGGTTCTGGCGAACGGATGTCGAAGCACGTTCTGCGCGCTGGTGATGTTGCTGGATTGATGGCGCGCTTCGCCTGCCTTCAAGAGCCTCCCAGCGCACCCACTTCCCGCGATTTAGAGCAAGGCATTTACAACCTCGCACATGTCCATCGTCCGACGACGGCCTCCACGCTTGGCCGGCGGGATAAACGGCGCCGTCAATAACCATTCACGATCCGTCATATCTCTGGAGTACCGCAATCTTTTCCGGCTCCTGCCGGGCAATACCAGTTCATGCCATTAGCCACTCTATCTCTCGCATGACGTCGTAAATCACAACATGCTGGTATTGCTCAACAACTTTGAAGCGAGCGCTAACAGCAAACCGGGTCGATGCGGCCAGCTGAGAATGGCGACCGCTTCGCCATATCTCAAGATTGCCTTGGGCAATTGCGCATCTGTAATACACGCGCTAGACATTGCCGCAGCGCAACATGGAAGGCGGATATGAACAGGCCGATCTACGATCTCAGCGGCAAGAAAGTGTACGTCGCCGGTCACAACGGTATGGTCGGTTCGGCGATCACGCGGCGCCTGGCTGCCGAGAATTGCGAAGTGATTTCTCCCGAGGCGCGGATTGATCTTCGCGAACAGTCAACTGTCCGAGACTGGGTGGCTGCTAATCGACCGGATGTTGTCGTCGTCGCTGCGGCAAAGGTCGGCGGAATTCTCGCCAACAACAGCTTTCCAGGCCAGTTTCTTTACGACAACCTTATGATCGAGGCTAATGTAATTGAGGCGTCGCGCAAGGCTGGCGTGGAAAAGCTGCTCTTCCTGGGCTCCTCGTGCATTTATCCGAAATTTGCAGAACAGCCTATCGTCGAGCAGTCGCTGCTCACCGGGCCCCTTGAGCCTACGAACGAATGGTACGCTATCGCCAAGATCGCGGGCATCAAATTGTGCCAAGCCTATCGGCGCCAATACGGGCTGGACTATATTTCCGCGATGCCGACCAATCTGTATGGCCCGGGCGACAACTTCGACCTTCAGTCGAGCCACGTCCTGCCCGCCCTGATCCGAAAGGCACATGAGGCCAAGCTAAATGGCAAGAAAACCCTAGAAATCTGGGGCACGGGAAGCCCGCGCCGCGAATTCCTCCACGTCGATGACCTCGCAGATGCCTGTGTGATGCTGATCAAACTCTACTCCGGCGAGGAACATGTTAACGTCGGCTCCGGAGAAGACGTAACCATTCTAGAACTCACCGAAATGGTCAAGGAGGCGGTCGACTTTGCAGGAGAGATCGTCAAAGATGAAACCAAGCCGGACGGTACTCCGCGCAAATTGATGAGCGCCGACAAATTGCGAGCGCTGGGCTGGTCTCCGTCGATTAGCCTTCCGGTTGGTATTCGATCTACGTACGACTGGTTCTTGACCAATAGGGCGCTGCTTGCCTGATGAAAATTCTGTTTCTGGGCCTCAACTACGCGCCCGAAGAAATCGGCATTGGTCTCTACAGCGGAGACATGACCAAGGCTTGGGCCGAAAGCGGGCATGATGTGTGTGCCGTAGTCGCGACGCCTTATTATCCGGCGTGGAAAGTTTTTGACGGCTATGCTGGAAAAGGCTGGCGGCACACCAAGGAGGCAGGTGTCGAGATAACCCGCTGCCCCATCTACATCCCCTCAAATCCCAGTGGTGCCAAGCGTATTGTGCATCACCTCAGCTTCTTTGTCTCCACCCTTTTCCCGTTGCTCAAGGCCGCGCTCCGAGACAAGCCGGACGTTGTTTTCACTGTGGCGCCTTCGCTGATCGGTGCACCTGTCGCTTGGCTCGCTGCCCGCCTCTGCGGCGCCCAATGCTGGTTGCATGTTCAGGACTTTGAAATGGAGGCAGCTTTCGCGACAGGCCTCGTCGATGAAGGTAGCCTCGCAAGTCGGATCGGGCCATGGGTAGAGCGGACAGTAATCCGGCTCTTTGACTGGACAAGCTCCATTTCGCCGCAAATGTGCGCGAAGTTGGCGGAGAAAGGCGTTCCCAAGGACCGTATCTATCAATTCCGCAATTGGGCTGACATCAACGCGGTTCGCCCATTGAACGGGATTTCGCCGTACCGAGCCGAATGGGGCGTTAAAGCACCTCACGTAGCCTTGTACTCAGGCAACATCGCGAACAAGCAGGGCATCGAAGTCGTCCTCAAAGCCGCCAGACTGTTGCGTCACCGGAAGGATCTGATTTTCGTGATCTGCGGAGAAGGTCCGAATCGAGAGAATTTGGAAGCTGCAGCCACGGATTTGGACAACATCCAGTTCCATGATCTGCAGCCTCGCGAAAGGCTCAACGACCTCTTGGGCATGGCCACTGTCCATCTCATGCCTCAGCTCGCCGGAGCCGCCGACCTGGTACTACCGTCTAAGCTTACGAACATGCTGGCGTCGGGCCGCCCGATCGTGGCTACGGCAGAACCGGGGACAGGCCTTGCCGACGAAGTCGAAGGATGCGGTGTCCTCACTCCTCCGGGTTCAGCAGAAGACTTCGCTGAAGGCATCGAAACCCTGATAGACGCTCCGGCAATGGCTGCAAATTACGGCAAGGCAGCGCGCGCACGAGCAGAAGAAAGATGGGCAAAGGAACCGATCCTTTCGCGTCTTGCTGCCCGCATGGCATTACAGAGCAAGGTTCCGGCGACCGGCGTGGAATCGCGCGCATAATTAGCTACGCATGGTCCACGCCGTCACGAGGCCTCTGAAGCCGCGGACGATCCTCATTTGAATAGGTAGTGGGATGAGTCATCGTCGTATCCTGAATGGAGCTGCTGCCAATATTTACGGGCAGATCGTAACGATCGGGACGCAGCTTCTGGGAGTTCCGATTCTCATTGCCGGATGGGGCCTAGGCGGTTTCGGCCTATGGACACTGGTATCGGCCGTTCCGATTATGCTCATCTCGCTGGATTTCGGGTATAGCGCTGCAGCGGCCGGAATGATGAGCCGAGCAATTGCTCGTGAGGACGAGTTTGATGCACTGGTTAGCCTGCAAAGCGCGGCCCTCGTCATCTTCGGCATTGTGGCTGCTCTGCTTGGCATGGCGGTCAGTACGCAATTCTTGCCTGGAGGAGGCCAATTTCACGCCTTTGCAGGTTTGGCAGCCGAAGACGTGGCAACTGCCGTCCATATGCTGCCATTCATGTTGGCCTATATCGCGATCTCGCTTGTGTCTGGGCTCGTCAACGCCGTCTATCGCGTAAACGGTCACTACGTGACCGGCGTCATGATATTCGAGACTGGGCGTCTCATCGAGCAGATGCTTATAATGGCATGCGCATTCTCGGGTGGATCGCTAGTCATGGCATCGATCTTAATGGTCGGCTCGCGGCTCACCTTCACTATGCTTTCAACATTGCGCATGCTGCACGTCACCCCTTGGGTCAGACTTTCACTTTCGCACGCGAGTCGGGAGAGGTTGAGGCAATTGTTCCGCCCAGCGATGGGAGCCATGTTCATCCCGCTGTGCATTCTTGCAGGTGTACAGGGTGTCACTTTTGCTGTCGGCCTCTTTCTTTCTCCTGCGATAGCTGGCGGCTTTGCTACGATTCGCGTACTTTATAGAATGGTAGTTCAGATCGTGGGCACTCTAACCCGCGCAACTGTGCCAGATTTTGCCATCGTCTATGCAAAAGGCGACATCGAAACCCAACGGAAAATTGCGCGCTTCACTGTCGCAGCCCTGTTCCTCGGTGCGGCGACCGGAACCGGAGGAGTATTGCTTTTGGGTCCGACCTTCATCCATTCTTGGACTCATGGTCATGTTCAGATTCCTTATCTGATCTACATCATCTTGGCTTCTCATGCATTCTTCGGCTGCCTCTGGAACGGTCTCTCTAATCTTCTTGCCGGATTGAACCTGCACCCGCGTTACGTCCCGCAATTGATCTTGTGGAACCTGCTTGGCATCGGATCGATATTCTTCCTCATCGATAGCGGCGGGCTAACCGTGGCCGCACTGTCGTTGGCTTTCATAGACATATGTTCCTTCGCTTCGGTATGGCGAATATGGCGTACCGTGGCCACGTCTCCGCCACACTCGCCAGCAAAGCTGAGCCCTGTCAGCCCGTGAAAGGCCAGATGAACGGATGTGGCCCTCTCGCGTTGCGCCGCCCCCCCGGATTGTCTAAAGATGCGCCACCGTCGAGCGGCAGTGCGCCGTACGTCGGATCTCGCGCATGTCGGGTCGAACGATAGGTTTTCAGATGTCCAGCACGATCGTCTTCTCCGGCCTGATCATTGCCGTCGTATGCTTTCTAGCTACCGCCGCATTTGGCGAGGTTCGTAGCGCACGTGGAATCTTCATCACTTTCCTGCTGGCGGGCTCGATCCTGCCGTTCTCGCTCGATTACCTTACTGGGATTCAGAATCCCACGCTGGTCTATCCGCTTGTCAGCCCGGACGGTATTAAGGCGGCGTTCCTTTGCGTGCTGGCCCTTTCCATCGTCGTATATGTCTCTTTGTTCGTCGAAAAGCGAGGCATCGCCGCTGCCAAAGTCAAGGTATATGGAGCAAACCCTAGCGTAGCTGGCATCTTCTCGGCGTTGTCGATCTTTTTCTCAGTCACTTACATTGGTGCGATGGCTATCCGCCTAGGCGGTCTGACTGAAATGGTTGTACGTTTGTATCAACGCGTTTCCCTCAATGACTCCGTCGCAAATACCCTGACTGCACTGTATTTCGCCAGCGCCGCCTTTGCGATCTTTGCGTTCACTTTCTCGCGCGACTGCGGCAGTGGGAAAATTCGACGCTTCGCGATTGCTGCAGTTGCGATCTGCGTCGCGCAAACCTTATTGCTGGGCGGCCGGTCTCTCGTTGTGCTGCTTGGCATCGGACTTTTCTACGTTGCGCTCGTCAATATGAAGCTCAAGCGGTTCGTCATTGCGGGGATAATCGCAATGAGCATGATCGCGACCGTCTCCTACGTCATGACGAACTTGCGATTTGAGGCGCAGAATGCCCGCGTGTTGACTGAGCGTGCAGACGAATCCTTTATCAGCCGTGCAACAACCGGCCTGACTTTCATGGATCACTTCGCCGCGTCGATCCATTATGTCCAACTGCGCGGGCACGATTACGGCCAACTTTACGTCAATGCCCTTTTGTTGCCGATCCCTAGAGATCTATGGCCCGGAAAACCGCTGCAAATCAGCGTCCGCTTTCGAGACTTTCTATTCGGCGATACTTTGGGGGGCGCCCCTCCTGGCCTTCTCGGCGAAGGCTATATCGCCTTCGGCACGATCGGAGTGATCCTTGCGTCCATCGTGATGGGCTGGATGATAGGCCGTATCGACGTCACTACGGTAATCGCCTCCCGGTCGCGTTGCAGAATGCGCGAAGCCGCTGCCGGCATTCTGGCTCCTCAAGTCGCTTACGCGATCGTACGCGGTGGCTTCGACATTGGCGTTTTGAGAGTGGGCATCCCGGCTTTTTGGTGCTTGGTCTGCTGGCAACTGGCCGCTTATCTCATCAAGCGCCAGCCGCGTATCACGTTCTCAGATGGTTCGAGCATTTTGCAGCATGTGCGCAGCATTGTGAGTTAGCTGTTTGTAGTCAACCCGCTTTAATGCCCATTCTGGTAGGTATTCAAGCATGGGCTTGCTCGGCTAACCCGCTTTGAACAAACTTCCACATACAATCACCTTGTCTTTCGCAAGCGCAGCATGATAGACGCTGCTCTTGCGGCCACGCACAATTGACTTCGTTCGACATCGGCCAACGAAGAGTTGGCAACTGAAGATCGCTTGTTGTACTCGCGCTAACACGCAAAGGTTTGCATGACTGGCAAGACTCCCCAGAACATCGTTATTTTCAATGTCTTCGGCCATCTTAACATGGGCGACGCAATGCTGGTCGAATCACTTGTGGACATCATCCGCGAGCGATATCCGCAAGCCCAGCTAAGTGGGCTTGCATTCGACGTGGAATCGCAACGCCTCTGGATGCCGGATATTGCCTGGACTGAACGTGTCGCGACAAAAGTTGGCGGACGTGGACTGCCAGCAAAGGCACGACAAGCATTCACCTTGTTCGTTGCGTTGGCCATAGCCTCAAACAAGAATCTATTTTTTCTGCGATACCTGCTCCCCAGCCGCCAGCGAGAAGGGCTGGAAGCGCTAGCTCGTGCAGACATTGCGTTCTCTTGCCCAGGTGGCTACCTGGAAGATTCAAATCGCGCATACCTTCTTAACATGCTGCAAGTCATGCTAGCTGCGCGCTTGTCCAAAAAGGTGATCTTCGCGCCGCAGAGCGTCGGCCCTGTGCGCAGCAGCTTTGGCCGCCGCGTCATTGCGTCCGTGCTGAAACATATCGACAAGGTTTTTGTTCGGGAACAGAGCTCCATGGCTTTTGTTACCGAGCTGCATGGATCGAAACCGCGCAACGTCGAGGAATCCGGCGATCTCGCGTTCTGGTACCATCGAGCGCCCGAAGGTATCGACGAAGAATGGATCAAAATCGGCGTGGATCCGTCCAAGCCAATCTTGGGCATGACGATCCTTTACTGGAATTTCCCGCACGCCTCGGACCCGGAATCCGCAGAACAGGCATATCTTAGCTCCCTTAGCAGTTTGGCCGATAAAGCTATTTCCGATGGATATCAGGTCGTAATATTCAATCAGGTCGCGTCAGACCTTCCTACCATTGGCAAGTTCGAAGCGATCAACGACCGGGCAATCATCGACCGTGGAGAACGTAGCTGCGGCAAGCTGGCCGCGATGATCGCTCAATGCGAAATCTTCATCGGATCGCGCTTCCACTCCTGCATCTTCGGATTGATCGGCGGTGTGCCTACTGGCGCGATCGCTTACCTACCGAAAACTAGCGGTATCATGAAAGACCTCGGCCTTTCCCGATATGTAACCGCGATCGACGACCTCACGCCGGAGAGGGTTTTTAGCCTTTACGACACTTTGCGGAAGAATCCACAGGGCATTGCGAAACAAATAAGAACAGCCGTGGCCCATTACCGCGAAGAGAACAACGCGTTCGTGGCCTATCTCGCAAACGACGGTACGCCGGCATCCTGAGATGTCGGCGACCATCGAAAATTTGCCATAGGGGGCCAGATGAAGATCGTTCACTACACTGCATCATTGAACAGGTCTGCCGGTGGAGTACCTTACGCAGCCGCAGGCCTGGCGCTTGCGCAGCAAAAGCTCGGAGCAGATGTGGAGGTCCACGGCGGCGTCGATGGCTTTGACGACGACGACCGACTTATCTGGCGCGATGTGCGCTTGATTACGACAGCCATGCCCAATGGCTCCTATGGACTGTCCCGCAAAGCGATAAGGAAGGTATTTGCAGCCCGCCCCGACATAGTTCACATCCATGGGATATGGTGCGCGACATCAATTGTAGGTCGTTTAGTAGCAGCGCGCGGCATCCCTACAATTGTTGCCCCACATGGGATGCTGGATCCGTGGATTCTGCAGCGAAGTAAGGCCAAAAAAGCAGTCCACTCGCTGCTGTTTGAAAAACCGCTCCTGAAGCGCGGTGGAGTCCATGCCCTCAATAAGGCGGAGGCGGATGCTGTTCGAGCATTCATGCCTGGTCAGGAGCTGACGATATTCACCTTGCCCAACGGCGTCGAACTGCCACAACTGGATGCGAATCGCAAACGAGATGGCGTCCTCTTCCTCGGCCGAATGCATGAGAAGAAGCAAGTCGCCGAACTGATCCATAGTTGGGTGGCCGAACCGTCGCTAAACGATACCATGCTCAGAATTGCAGGCGGTGGAACGCCGGCTTATTGCCAGAAGATCGAAGAACTCGCGAAAGCCGCGCGGAACGTCGAGTATCTCGGCGCAGTTTATGGCGCTGCAAAGGATGATCTCCTAGCCCGCTCTGCCTGGTTTATCCTACCGTCACAAAGCGAAGGCCTTCCCATGGCTGTGCTCGAAGCGATTGGAGCGGGCTGTGTTCCAATCATCACGCCCGAATGCAATCTTGGAACCTTGGTGGATCAGGGATGTGCATTCCACATGCGCATGGATTTTTCCGACTTTCCTGTAATTGCAAAGATGCTGGCCACGATGGCGCCTGATGAAACAGAGTATTTTTCACGCCAGGCCAAGAAAGTAGCCAGCAGTTTCGCTTGGCCAAGCATCGCTGCTCAAATGCTGAGAAGCTACGAACAGTTAGCATCATCACAACATAATGGATGAAGCTAGACCGAACGTTGGTCAAGAAAAGTGGGCAGAAGGCCTCATTGAAATGAAAGGAAGTCTGCAATCATGAGCAGTCCGATACTGCCCGGCAGCAAATTCGGCACGGACGGACGCACCCGCAGCTTTGCTTGGTCCCATCTGATGTTCAGGGCGGTGTGGAACGTGACGTGGTTGCTACTCGCCGCATGGACGCCGCCGCCGATGCACCCTTGGCGACGATTGCTTCTAAATCTCTTCGGCGCCAGTATTTCAAAAGGTGCCCGGGTCTATGGATCGGCGCGGATTTGGTATCCACCGAATCTGGAGATGGGCAAGGGAGCGGTGCTTGGATGGCACGTACATTGTTACACTATGGATAAAATCATCCTGGAAGACTTCGCCGAAGTTGCACAGTTCAATCATCTGGTGACCGGCACCCACGATACCGAAAGTGACAAGTTCCAGTTGTACACCAAGCCGATCCGTATATGCAGCCATGCGTGGATCGCATCCGGATGCTTCATCGGGCCAGGTGTAGTTGTTAACGAAGGGGCCGTGCTTGGGGCTCGCGGTGTCACTTTCAAAGATTTAGAGCCTTGGACAATTTACGGCGGGAACCCTGCCCGGCCCATTCGTCCGCGACGCAACTTCACGCTGGGATCTGTAAACTCATGAGCAAAATCTTCCTGACGGGCGCATCGGGGTTTATCGGTGCAGAAATCATACGCATCGCTCTTGCTGACGGTCACCAAGTGGCAAATTTCGACATCGCCGAGCCGCACTATCCCGGGCAGCTGCAATTCTGGCAGCATGGCGATGTGCGAGACGCAGCTGCTGTCAAAGCAGCTATCAGTCAATTTGCTCCGGATTATGTCATCCACTTAGCCAGCGACACAGACGTTTCAATCACCGAGCTTGATCAATTCAAGACGACCATTGACGGTACGAGAAATGTTACAAACGCCGTAGCTGAACTCCCGATGCTTGCACGTTTCGTGCACATCTCAACCCAGTTCACCGTCCGGCCAGGCATTACGCCACGTGACGAGCAACATCTTGAACCCTATACAATTTATGGCGAAGCAAAGGCAGAAACTGAACGGATCGTTCGCGGAGCGGCACTTCCGGTGCCGTGGATAATCATCAGACCGACGATCATTTGGGGGCCTCACCATCCCTCTTTCGCCGATAACATTTTCCGACATATTCGTACCCGAGCCTATCTCCACCCTACGGGATCGGGGAAGATCATCCGAGCATTTGGTTACGTCGAGAACACGGCCGACCAAATCTATCGGCTTGCTCTCGACACACAAGGAAAAGTCACAAAATCGGTATATTATGTCGGTGACGAGGCGCTCGATTATGACCTCTGGGCCGATGCATTTTCTATCGGCCTTTCCGGCAAAAAGGCTCGGCGTATTCCAGTCGCTTTCCTCACGCTGATGGGTAAAGTGGGAGACATCTTTCACAAAATCGGGCTTCCGGCCCCCATTGATTCGGGGAGAGCGTTCAGGATGTCTACATCAAGCGCGATTGATCTTTCGCCCACCTTGGACGTCACCGGCGCCCCCCCGGTATCATTCGATGACGGCGTCAAGGCGACCTTGTCATGGCTTGCCGATAAGAGGTAGGACACGACGGGGCAGCAAGGAGCGAAGTCTACAATGCCCGACCTACTCGACTCCCAGTGTCTTCTCACTCGACGCAGTCTTATCGCTGCCGCCCTACTCACAACCCAGGTTCGCCCAGTTTGGGCCGCTGCAGGACCTATACTAAGTGTTACGGACTTTGGCGCAAAGGGACTGGGTGACGGACACGATGACACACAAGCGATACAGTCGGCAATAGATAGCGTCGCGGCTCGCGGCGGCGGAACCGTTCGTTTCGATGCGCCTCGGCGATATTATGCGCTTGGTGATAGTCTGATTATGCGGCCAGGCGTGTCACTTGTAGGAGACGGCAGCTACCCCACCCTCAGATCTACTCGCAGTGACCGTCAATTGCTCTTTCCGGGAAACTTTCATCCTGCATTCCTCGAAAAACTACGATATGATTTCCTAGCGCCATACTCTTCTGGGACGAAAGTCGTTCGTTTGGCCAATCGTAGTGATGCAATGCGCTACTGCGTTGGTGACCAAGTCGTTGTTGCAGATCGCCGATTGGGACGCACCGGCACATTCGGTCTCGCAAAGCATAGCTGGCTCAACGTAGTAACTGCTATAAGGGGGGATACGATTTCGTTGAGCCAACCAATAGACGTGTCCGTCCCAGCGCAGATGACCAGATTGGCAGATGGTGAGGGCCGACGAGGCATCCCTCTGTTTTTCTACTCCGACGCCGAAATCTCGGGCTTAAGCTTTGAGACACTCTACCATTTCACAATGGACAGTGCGGCACTTAACGTTCGTTTCCTAAATAATAAGGTGCGTTCGAAATCGGGCTTATACGGCAATGCCTTCCAGAACGTCGAGTGGGCGAGAAATAACTTCGAGTTCACCCACATGCTTGGGGAGACCTCGCAGAATAGTTTCGGATGCATCATTAGGGACAACACGTTCCGATACGTCGGAGGGCATCGAAATAAATACGATAAGACACAGTATTTTGGGATGTATTTCCAAGAGTATGCGAGAAATATGCGAGCACTTCGAAACCGCTTTATTCTAGATGACTTCAATTCCCAGAATTTTTGCGTTTCAATCGCCCTAGCACAGAACGTAATCGTCGATGGCCTGGCGGTTACGGGCAACGCGGTCCCTGAATTAATCTACATGGGGGCGCCTTCCGACCCTGACTTTCCAGTGACTGGAAATTTTGTCAAGAATTGCATCTTCGATACCGGTCAAAGCGACCGCTTTGTTATGATTAACGGCCATGATTCCCAAGTTATGCGTGACAACGGGATCATCGGCTGCAAATTCCTAGGGACTACTACCGCCAAGGACGCAATTCGAATATTCCGGCTGGCAGGTAATTTCCAATTCAAAGGCAATCGCTGGAATGGGAGTGGCGCCTGTATGACCATGGGAAAATCCAGAACCATTGACGCATTGGACAACACTTCTGAAAATTTTGCCAAGGCCGTTTGCCAAGCTATAAATTGAACGCTGGCAGGCCGCCTGAAAATGCAGCCCAGTGGCCACACCCGATTTTACACCACATTGACGGACGCGACCTCACCAAATGGCTGATTTGCGGTGATCAGCGTCGATCTGCGTTCGTAGCGTGCGCTGATCAGCTCGAACAGGACCGAGGTTTCGGCCTGATCTTTGGTGACGTAGGCGAGGTCATCCAGGATCAGCAGGTGGTATTTGTCGAGCTTGGCCAAGGCGGCCTCGAGCCCAAGTTCCCGCCGGGCGACCTGGAGTTTTTGCACGAGGTCGGACGTGCGGGTGAACAGTACGCGCCACCCATTTTCGATCAGGGCGAGACCAATTGCCGCAGCCAGGTGCGTTTTGCCCCCGCCCGGCGGCCCGAACAGGATCAGGTTTGCGCCCTTTTCGAGCCAGGCGTCGCCCGAACACATCGCAGTGACCTGTGCGCGGGAGATCATGGGCACGGCATCGAAGGCGAAGCTGTCGAGCGTCTTGCCTGGGGGCAAGCGGGCTTCGCTGAGATGCCGCTCGATACGGCGGCGATCGCGTTCTGCCACCTCGTGTTCGGCCAGGGCTGCAATCAGGCGGGCACCCGGCCAGCCCTCCTTGTCGGCGCGAGCGGCGAAGTCTGCCCAGACCAGCTTGATTGCGGGCAAGCGCAGCTCGTTGAGAACGAGGCTGACGCGCTGGGCGTCGACGGCGGCATGGGTGGGGGTTACGCATTTGCTCATGCCGCTTCTCCCTCCAACAGCACATCGTAATCGGTAAGCGGGGTCAGTTCGACGACCACCTCGGGCAAGGCCGCAGGGTCGGGTGCGAAGCGCAACCGCAATGCCGCCATGTCGGGCAAGCGACCGCCAGCAAGGCCCTCGGTCAGCAGTTCGGCCAGTTCCGCCTCACAGGCGCGCTCGTGCGCCATGCTGAGCAGCTCGACCGCCTGTCGGCAGGCAGCACGCTCGCCCACCGCTTCAAGCAACCGCTCGAAGGTTTGCCGGTAAGCATCGCGCGGGAACAGCTGGTTGCGGTAAACCAGCTTCAGCAATGCCATGGGTTTGCGCCGCAGGCTGTGGATGACATGCCGATAATCGACGACATGGGCATGCGTGGCATGATCGGCCGACCGACCGCGCGGCAGTGTCATCAGCCGGGTGCCGCCAATGAACAGGTCAAGCCGATCGTCATAAAGCCGGACCCGTAACCGGTGCCCGATCAGCCGCGAAGGCACTGTGTAGAACACTTTTCTGAGCGTGAAGCTGCTGGTCGACGTAACGGTGACGATCACTTCCTCATAATCGCCGGTGCGCGCCTGCGGCAGGGGCTGCAACACCGCGCGCTCGCTGTCGATGCGGGCACCGTTGCGGCGGTTCTTGCGTGCAACGATCTCGTCGATGAAGTGGCGATAGGCGGCCAGATCATCGAAGTCGCATGTCCCGCGCAAAAGTAGCGCGTCCCGCACAGCAGCTTTGAGATGGCCGTGCGAACTCTCGATCGAACCATTCTCGTGCGCAACGCCGCGATTGTTGCGTGTCGGCACCATGCCATAATGCTCGCACAATGCGTCATAGCGCGTGGTCAAGTCCGTGCGCGCGTCGGCATCCAGGTTGCGGAACGCGGCCGACAGACTGTCGCTGCGATGCTCGGTCGGTGCGCCACCCACAGCCCACAGGGCATTTTGCAGCCCTTCGGCCAGCGCGACATAGCTCTCGCCCCCCAGGATGACATGGGCATGTTCAAAGCCCGACCAGATCAGGCGGAAGTGATAAAGCCGGTGGTCGAGCAGCACTCCCGCGACCTTAACGGCCAGATCGCCCATATCGGTGAAGTCCGACAGGCCAAGCCGACCGGGCTCATGGACCTGCCGGAAGATGACCTCCTGATTAGGGCCATGCACCGCGCGCCACGATCGGACCCGGCGCTCCAGCGTCCGCCTGATCCCCGGGTCGATATCGGGATACCGCCGGCGGATCTCCTCAAAGATCGCGACCGCACGCACCCCCGGCGCCGCCTCCAGCAAAGGCACGATCTCGGCATCAAATATATCCGCCAGTGGGTCGGGTCGTCGTCGTTCGCGTGGTTTTCTGCGTTGCGAGGGCAGGCTTGGATCTGCGTTGATCCGGTACGCACTCGCCATGCTGATCCCGGCCTCGGCGGCGGCTACCGGCACCGAATTGGTCTGCTTGAGCTTCATATAAAGCCTCATCTGATGATCGTTGATATGGCAGCCCGGCACCCGCATCCCTTCCAAACGAAGCGATGCGCGTCTTACCGGGCCGACCACGACCCTCAGAACCCCATGGGAAAGAGGCCTCGACGCTTGCTGGAACGGCTACGGGCTACGCCCTACGCCGTTCCAGCAAGCGTCGATTCTCACCTTGATTGTCGCTGCGTTCTCATCCTGATCGTCGCGCGGCAGGCTTGCCGCCCAGCACGGCGTAATCCTCGCTCCAGTCGAACTGGAACGCTTCACCAGGCTGGAAGACCAAGGGCACGAATGTCCCACGCCCGCTGGTCTGATGCTCATACTGCAGTTCGGTTCGCCATCGTCGGGCAAAAGCCGCAACCCGGTTGTAAGAGCCATCATATCCCAGCTTTACCAGATCGGCGTGCAACTGCTTGGCGGTCCGCTTCTGTTTGCGGGATTTCTTGGATTCCACCCGCAGCCAAGCGGTTGGAGCGGTTTTCGACCGTTCTGAATCGGTCTGGGATTCCCTTCGGGCGCGATTTCTGATTCAGAATCCATGCTGGTGAAGGAGGCCGACATGGATGGCTCTTTCGATGGATTTGCGCACTCGGCTGTTGGCAGCGGTGGACAGTGGATCGAGTTGCCGTGCTGCGGCGGCCCGGTTCGGTGTTGCACCATCAACGGCGGTCCGTTGGCGGGCACAGCAGCGCGAGACGGGTGACATAGCCCCAAAGCCGCGCGGCGGGGATATGCGCTCGCGGCGGGTGGAAGAGCGGGCAGCGGACATTCTGGCCATTTGGGAGGAGCGCAGGGACATCACCCTCGAAGAACTACGTCTGGCGCTTGCGGACAAGGGAATGGCCGTTTCCGTGGCCGGGCTACATCGCTTTTTTGTTCGCCGTGGCCTGACGCGCAAAAAAAGACAGGCCATGCGATAGAGCAAGATCGACCAGACGTCCAGAAACAGCGTCAGGACTGGTTCGAGGGTCAACTCGATCTCGAACCGGAGCGCCTGGTCTTCATCGACGAAACCTGGACCTCGACCAATATGACCCGCAGCCACGGACGTTGCCCGAAAGGCGAGCGACTGCGGATGGGCTTCCCGCACGGCCACCGCAAAACCACCACTCTCGTCGCTGGCCTGCGCATGACTGGCATGGTCGCGCCCATGGTGCTCGATGGACCGATTAACGGTGACTGGTTCGAAGCCTACGTCGCTCAGGTCCTCGTCCCGGAACTGCGGCCCGGCGACGTCGTCATCATGGACAACCTGTCGAGCCACAAGCGCGCATCGGTGCAGGTGCTCATCGAGGCTGCAGGCGCAACCCTGCGCTTTCTCCCGCCCTACAGCCCAGACTTCAACCCGATCGAGAAAGCGTTCTCCCGCCTGAAGGCCATGCTCCGTAAAGCGGGCGAGCGAACGGTCAGCGGCCTGTGGAGCTTGATCGGCAAACTCGTCGATATCTTCCAGCCTCAGGAATGCGCCAACTACTTCAGATCGTGCGGCTATGAACCAGAATGATCGAAAACTGCTCTAGTAAGTTTCGGAAAGGAGCGCAAAAACACCGGCAATTCATTGTTTCGCGTCCCATATGCCGCTCGTGGGAGGCGCGCGCGATGCACGAAACCATCGGGCTGACAATGCGTGCAAGCAGTGAATCAACTTGGCAAATCGTTGTGCGCTGCGATAAGAGACCTCATACTTGCAAGGGACATACGGACGGAGCCAGAAGGCAAAGATGAATGAGTACGCATTCCTCGCGCTCCCCGCTGTTCGTGCTGCCTTTCTGCCGGCCGTTCCGCGGGCTCGTGCGAGGCCGTCTTACTCGGTTGCTATTAAGCTTGCTTCGTTCGGTGAGCGCAAGCCCGCCGCTGCGAAGAAGTCGCCGCATATGGACTCTGATGCGACTATCGCAGTCATTGCGGCATTAGCCGCTGCCGTTGATGACATTCATGCGGTGATCGGCGATGCCATAAGTTCAGCGGTGCCTGCAGATCAACACTTTAATCTCGCGGTACGGTTAGTGGAGTAGCGTTCTGCTATTTGGGGTCTTCTGAAGTCAGGCTCTTTCAAATCTGATCGTGCGCGCGTCTGAATTTCTTGCAGGTTGCAAGAGGCAGGCGGTTTAAATTATCGAGTTTTTGAGGCTAGCCATTGCAAAGCTTGAAACCACAATATTTCCAGATTGACGTTTTTTTTTCGTCCATGGTCCTTTGTGCCGTCGCTATACTTGTCGGCGGTGGAGGAGTTGGTGCGGCAATTCCTAATCTCGTCGTGCAACTAGCGTCGTTGGCTTGGTTTGCATTATTTCCCGGCGGCATACGCCAGTTGACGGTTCTGCGTAAATACACTGGCCTATTAATTCTCATATCCGTCACGTTTCTGGTGGTAATTTGCCAACTTGTGCCGCTTCCAGCCGAAATATGGCATTCCCTTCCAGGAAGAAATGTCGCTCAGAGTGCATTAAAATTGGTCGGGATGGATGGACAGGCAATGCCATTTTCTCTTGACCGTAATCGGACCTTTATCGCCTTACTGTCGCTGCTTCCGCCATTAGCCTTGCTGACAATTGTATTGAAGATGCGGTGGCGTGACATTGAGCGATTGATGATGGCGCTTGTTGGACTTGGTCTGCTGAACTTCATCATAGGGGGTGTGCAATTGGTTTCCGCTCAACGCCTTCTGAGCTTCTATCCGGGTGCGGTGGCGAGTCATTTGTATGGGTCTTTTGCTAATCACAATTCTGCTGGTTTATTCTTTGTTCTAGTGATCTGCATGTATTTGGGCTTTGCCAATCACCCATCAATCTCGTCGCGCCGTGTAATCGCTAGTGTCGCCGTCTTAATACTGTTTGGGAGCGCGGTAATTTTAACTCAATCCCGTTCGGCGACGGCATTGTTAATATTGCCCATAGTCGGAGTGTTGTTCGACGTCGTCTTAAGGGGGCGGGGGGGGCGCGGGCGTGGCGAAGTTGGCGATTATACTGCAAGAAGCCTTGTCATGGCTGCCATCGTATTAGTTGGTTGCATCGCATTTGCCTCGCAAAATGGTAAGGTCGCACAGACGGTACAGCGTTTCTATCTGCAGGACGAAATACGGCCCCGAGTATGGGGTGATACAGTCCATGCAATTGAACGCTTTTGGCCGATGGGCAGCGGAACGGGTACATTTGCCGACGTGTTCCAGCTTGATGAATCACTGGAAAACGTCCTGCCCAAGACCGCTGGAAGAGCACATAACGATTATCTCGAGATTGCTTTGGAAACAGGGGGTGCTGGCATCGCGATCATGGCCGGCTGGGCCGGGTGGTGCCTAGTCACATTGCTTCGGGCCTCGCGAGGAGCAGCCGCACGGCAGGGCTTCGCTGCTGGGCTCGGTCTTTGCTGCATTGCACTGCAGTCCATCGTCGATTACCCGTTGCGGAACCAAGCAATGTTGTGCCTATTCGCAATTCTGCTAGGTCTGCTCGCGCGCGCCGGTGCGGCGAGGGTTGATCAAGTGAGCGGTTCCGTTTGCGTTAAGAGCGGCAGTTCTCTGCCAATCAAGCGACGAAAGCCGGATAGCCGCCTCGCCCCGCCAAGGTGAGGGCGAAAGATGTTGAAAGGGATCAAGTTGCGTCAAAATGCTCGAGGGGCGGCTGCCCGGGTGAAGGCACCCGAGCGCAGCTATAATGTGCAGGCAACACGCATGAGCGGGAGCTAAGTGCAGGATATGACAAATTTCTCGGGTGCGCGGGATATGCTAGCGCCAGGGCAGGTCGCCGTATTCGAGCCTGGAGTCGGAACGCAAGACGAGGCTAGCACCGGCTTCAACCTTCGTCGAATATGGCAAATCGTAAACCGCAATCGCCTATTTATCGGGCTGATCATCGTTGGGATGCTCTGCGTCGGGTTTCTTGCTACCATTCTCATGGTCCCACAGTATGTGGGCACCGCTCGGGTGCTCGTTGAGCAGGAAACAGAGAAGATCATCGAGCAACAAGGTTCGTCGTCCAGCTCGTCTTATTTCGATGCGGATCGCTTTCTGCAGACGCAGGTTGGCATCATCCAAAGCCGTTCCCTTGCGCTGCGGGTCGTGGATTCTGGCAAGTTTGCCGCCAAAAGCGAATTTTACGCTGCGATGGGCGGCAAGATGCCTCAAGCCGAAGATGTCGAGGGTGTGAAAGATATTCAGGCGGCTCTGGCTGAGATGCGGCGTAATACTGCAACCGAGCTGTTGCAGAAGCATCTTAGTGTCGATCTGCCAGCAGAGAGCCGTCTCGTTGCCATCAATGTAAAAAGTTCCGATGCTGCACTTTCGGCGCGGCTTGCGAACATGTTTGCTAACGCTTTTATAGAGAGTAACCTCAACAGGCAAGTTGATAGCTCTGCATATGCTCGGCAATTTCTGCAGCAACAGCTGGCGGATGCGAGAGTACATCTTGAGAATTCTGAGCGAGGTTTGAATCAGTATTCTCGGGCTGCAGGACTCATTCGACTGACGGGCCAAGGCCAAAATGCCGATCAGGAAACGACGCTTTCGATAACCAACGACACCCTCGTACAGGTTAATAGTGCGGCGAGCCAGGCTACTGCAGATAAGATCGCAGCCAAGGATCGTTGGGATGCCGTGTCGGATGTGCCGGTATTGTCTATGTCGCAGGTGCTTCAGAATCCAGCCATTCAAGCGCTTATTGAACAACGAGGAAAACTCGAAGGCCAACTGGCCGACGAACGTGCCCGCCACCTTGATGACTTCCCAGGCGTGGTGGCGTTGAAGGCGCAACTCACAGAGACCAACAGGCAGATCGATGTCGTAGGCCGTTCCATCAAGAATTCAATGCGACTCGATTACGAGGCGGCGCGCCAAAAGGAGGAAACTCTCCTCGGACGCGTTCAGGAACTTCGCGATGCGGCCATGACAGAGCAGGATCGAGGTGTCCAATACAGTGTATTGAAGCGCGTCAGGGATACTAACCGTGCTTTGTATGATACGCTTCTCTCTCGTTATAATGAGTTGAATGCGACCTCTGGTTCTGCGTTCAACAACGTGTCGCTGGTCGATCAGGCTGAAATGCCAAAGCAGCCTTCTTCTCCCAATCTGGCTCTAAATCTTGTTCTCTCTCTTCTCGTAGGCGTTGGTCTGGCAGGCATCTTCATCACCCTCAGAGAGTTGTTAGATGACTCCATCCGGGTGCCGGACGACGTTGAGACCAAGCTCTCGCTGCCATTGTTGGGATTGATCCCCATGCCGGCCGACGCAGATGTCGATGAGGCCCTGACCGACCTCAAGTCGGGGGTCAGCGAAGCCTACAATTCTCTATCTGCAAACTTGCGGCTGCTTTCGGCCGAAGGAGCGCCCCGCACGATTGCCTTTACCAGTTCGCAATCCGGTGAAGGTAAGTCCACGACGGCGCGCGCCGTCAGTCAAAGGCTGTCTCAAAACGGGCGTCGGGTTCTGCTGGTCGATGCTGATCTCAGAAGGCCGACACTTCATGCGCGCATGTCGAGTAAAAACAAGCTCGGCTTGTCTGCCGTCATATCGGGCGACTTAAAGCTTGAAGACGCAATCGAGACCTCGCCGTTCGATAATCTGTATTATCTTAGTGCCTTGCCGCAGCCAGCGGACCCGTCAATGTTATTGGGCAGCACACGCTTTGATGCAGTGTTCGGGCAGATGAAGAATATGTTCGATATTATAATCGTCGACTGTCCGCCGGTGCTTGGACTTTCGGATACGCCGTTGTTGGCAAGTCGCACTGAAGCGGTAGTCTTCATTGTGGAAGCGGGGCAAAACCATCGGGGTGGTATCAAGGCGGCGTTACGCCGACTTGCAATGGCGAAAGCTCACTTGGTTGGCGCTGTTCTCACGAAATTTGATCCGAAGGATTCGGGATCAGCATATAAATACTATGGCTATAGCTATTACAATTACGAACAGCGTCACGACTAAATTACGGAGCAGCAAAATTGAGAGCGTCATGGTTGCCGCGCATCGCTTGGTGGATGCTTTTACTGATGTTTGCAGTGGCAGCCATTATTGTTCAACTTGATAGGCAGGCGAAGCGTTCTCCTGCATATACGCATTATGTCCCGGCATGGTTTCCTGGGAACGCTCAAGCCAACCGGGTGGTTCGCGGATTAAATACCGGTCATCCGGAAGAGGCGATGCGTGCTGCACGGTTGCTTTTAACGGCTCGGCCGGTTCCCTCCGAGAACATGTCTTTTGTTGCTATGGCAGCGGCGCAGATGGATGACTCTGCGCTCGCTAGCTCTGCCATATTAGAGGCAGCCGGACGAGGTTGGCGCGATGTAATCGCGCAGTCATCGATGCTGGATGCCGCGTTAAAGGCAGGGGAGCCGCAAATCGCGGCACAACGGCTCGACGCGCTGCTAAGGCTCGAGCAGTCAGGCGAGGTCGTCGATCATGGACTGCGCCGGATTGCCGAGACTGAGGCAGGTCGCGAGGCGTTGTTGGAAAGGCTCAAAGAAGGAGCTCCCTGGATTGATACGCTGTTGCGGCGAGGTTCGGTGATCATCGCTCCGGAAGCCTTTTCGACGCTGCTCGAAAACGGGGATCGCAAAAACATCGAATTTCCATGCGATGCACTGGCCCGTACTGCGATTTCGTTACTCCGCGTTGGGCAAGCCGCCGCCGCCGAGGCCGTCTGGCGACCACGGTGTGAAGCATCCACAGGCAATTCCGCCGATGACGTGAGCCTTTCAATTGATGAAGCGCCGACGGGATCCCCGTTTGCCTGGACATTTCCTGATCAAACCGGACTGTTTCGGGAGCAACAGGCAGGCTCCTCTGAGCAGCCGCTTCTCCATTGGAGCAATAGCGACGTCCTTTGGCGAGCGTTATCGATACGCTACACCGTGCTACCTCCTGGCAGGCACACAATGCGAGTTCTCAGCGCTTCTGGGGGCATGGATTGGTTGGTCGAGGGCAAAGTTCGCTTGGAAGCGATATGTTTCTATAAGACCGCGGAAAAGCCAAAAACGGAGACGCTCCCAGTGGTTGATCGGAACCATTTCGTGGTCCCACCCGATTGTGCTGTTCAGTTATTGTCTCTGGAAGTCGGACGGGGCGATGGTACCGTCGGACGGGTCGAGATTCAATGATACCCTGTGACCTGCTCCCCGAAAGGTCCCTCATTCTGATGTAGAGTCTGCCCACGAGGAAGGAGCAGACGCATGAGGAAGAGCCGCGCGCTCGAACGGATTGAGGCCCATCGACTGCTCGACCAAGATCGCAAGGCGGTTGATCCCACAGCGAAAGTCGATCGGATCCCGGTGAAGATAGACGCGCAGATCTTCAGCGAACCGGAACATTGCAGTGCCCCAGCGCATCGATCATCACCACCAGCAACTGCGCGTCACACCCCTCCAGCG
>NZ_JARVRY010000059.1:0-1038 GCF_030209485.1 Novosphingobium sp. fls2-241-R2A-195 | reverse complement strand
CTCCTCCACCGCGCAGGCCGCGCGCTTTCCCTCGCTTGCGGGCAAGGGGGTGTTCATCTCGGGCGGCGGCTCCGGGATTGGGGCGGCGCTCGTCGAGGCCTTCGCGCGGCAGGGGGCGAAAGTGTCCTTCGTCGACATCGCCGCCGAACCTTCCGAAGCGCTGGTGGCGAGCCTTGATGGCACGGTGGAGTTCACCCCCCGCTTCGTCGCCGGCGATCTCAAGGACCTCGACTTCGTGCAGGCGCAAGTCGCGGCGGCGCATGACGCGCTCGGCGGCCTCCACGTGCTGGTCAACAATGCCGCCAACGACGACCGCCACGCCATCGCCGACGTCACCCCGGAATACTGGGACGAGCGCATGGCGGTGAACCTGCGCCACCTGTTCTTCGCCGCACAGGCCGCCGTGCCCTTCATGGAAGCGGCGGGCGGCGGCGTGATCCTGAACTTCGGGTCGATCAGCTGGCACCTCGCGCTCGACCAGCTCTCGCTCTACCAGACCGCCAAGGCCGCGATCGAGGGCATGACCCGCGCGATGGCCCGCGAACTGGGCGAGCGGAACATCCGTGTTTGCGCGATCGTGCCCGGCAACGTCCAGACGCCCCGGCAGGAAAAGTGGTACACCCCCGAGGGCGAGCGCGAGATACTCGATGCACAGTGCCTGAAGGCCCGCGTGCAGCCGGCCGACGTGGCGGCGCTGGCGCTGTTCCTCGCCTCCGACGACGCGCGCATGTGTACGGGGCATGAGTACTTCGTCGATGCCGGCTGGCGCTGAGACGATGACGGCCCCAATGACGCCTGCCGTCGCCTGCAGGCTGGGCGCCACGCTGGGCGAAGGCCCGGTGTGGGACACGGCGCGCGGCTGCCTGTGGTTCGTCGACATCAAGGGCCACAAGCTTCACCGCTTCGATCCGGCCAGCGGCGCGCTCGACAGCACCGATGCGCCGGCGGAACCCGGCTGGGTGCTGCCGCTGGCGGACGGAGCCCTGCTGGTGGGCGCGAAGGCGGGTATCCACCGCTTCGCCGACTACGCCTTCACCC
>NZ_JARVRY010000020.1:0-1044 GCF_030209485.1 Novosphingobium sp. fls2-241-R2A-195 | reverse complement strand
GATCTCGCGAACGGAGCGTGGTAGCCCTTCCAACCGTGCCTGGATCGTCTGGCTCACCCGGGCGGGAAAGCGGTAGGTCCATGCGCCTTCGATCAGCACGCGGCGAGCCCGCTTGTTGCCGGCCTTGGTGATGCCCCCGCGCTTCACCCGCTCGCCCGTTGAACTCTCGGATGGTACAAGCCCGAGATACGCCATCAACTGCGGCGCTGTTTCGAAGCGTCGTATATCGCCGATTTCCACGACAAAGGTGACGGCGTTGATGAACGCGATACCGCGCATCGCCTGGTAGGCTTCAACCACAGGTGCCATGGACCAGGACGCGGCTATCTCAGCGACCTGCTTGGTCAGCCTATCTTCTCGGACACCCGCATCCTCGATAGCCTGGATATATTCGACGAGCACGATGTGATGGGCGGGATGGGTGAAGCTCTGCGCTGCCAGCCAACGAAAATGCGCCCGTGTCCACGATGTGCGTCCCGGGAAAATCCGGCCATGGCGCAAGAGGAAGGACTGCAACTGCTGGCGAGCCTTCTTCAGCGCGTCATGGGCGCACTCACGAGCGCGGACAAGGTCGCGTACAGCCTCATGTGCTTCGTCCGGAACCCAGACGGCAGTCAACTCGCCGGCGCGATGAAGCCGTGCCAGGCTGACGGCATCGCGCCTATTGGTCTTCACCCGATCACCGGGGCGTTTGGGAATTAGAGAGGGCGCCACGACCTGGCACTCATGCCCCAGCGCGATGATCTGGCGATACAGATCGTACCCCGTCGGGCCAGCCTCATAGCAGAAGTGAAGCTTCGCCCCACGCTTCGCCAACTTGCCCACCATCGATGCGACCGATGTCGGCTCGGCGGAGATGTCGCCGAAAAAGCGGACTTCGCCGTTCCGTTCCTTTTCCGCGACTGCAACCGAGATCTTCGCTTTCGATGTATCGAGTCCGATGAAAAGTTCGCTATACTCGTCCATGGTTCGCCCTCGCTTAAGCTTGGGGATAGGCGCCGGTCCGTCCGGCGTAACCCCCGTTTCCTGCTTACTCCGAGGGCG